>DASUXX010000452.1:0-16415 GCA_036377755.1 Gemmatimonadaceae bacterium | reverse complement strand
CATCCGCGATGGCTTCGCGAATCCAGTCGCGAACGCGCGCATCCGCGCCGAGCCCCATGTTTTGGCCAACTACTTCTGCGCGCGTCAGACTCGTGTGTGCCCACCCGCTGACGAGTCCATTGATGTGAAGCTTGTTACGCGACACTTCGTTGTAGTACGCGGTTACTGTCGTGCCTGATGTTGGACTGAACAAGCGCGACTGCAGCACATTCGTCGCAATGATCGACTCAGGCGGATCACTATCGGCAAAAAGTGCGGGGATGATGACAACGGGAAGCGTGCCTTCGAGTGCAGCACTGGTCAGCTGCGCCGCAGCAAGCCTGGAGCGCCATCCCGATTTTATCTCGAACGCATCGGGATTCTCTCGTATCCTGTCGTAATAGGCTTCTGGAAGAGTGCGTCCGCGTACCTGCGCGGACATTTCGATGTCCTGTGCGCCGAGTGATGAGACAGATATAAGGGCGGCGAGTGCGATAATGCGTCTCATCGGAATTCAACCCTGTAGCCGGTGAGTGACGGACGCACTTTGTCATCCCCGTCTGCAACTTCCACGACACTGACTTGAGGCGTTGCCGATACATCAGCAAGTGAGAGTTTCACCGAGAGGTCGCCGGGCGTAAGGCTGACGAGTATCACGCGTGTGCCGGCAGCCGACGGTGTCGTATACATCGACACATTGTTCGATGGCTTGAACGACTCCACCGTGCCTGTTACATCGAGTATTGCGGCTCCTTCAGCGCCGTTTGGTGAAACCAGAGCTGCGGTAACAGTTCCTGGGCCGTTGGGCCGAGTTGAGTCGCAGCCGGCGAGAACAGCGAGTGACGCGATCCAGACAACGAGTCGTTTCATGGCAATGCCTCCATTTGTTCATCTTTCAGCAAGATACAGCACCGCGCACGAATGCGAGTCGGCGGCATGTGACGTGCGCGAGTGTCGGACGTGCGAATACGATTCAACTGCCTGGCAAGCATCTTATTGTCGATCGTGCTTACGATCATTCTCAATCTGCTTTTACGCGGGTGTACGACTTTTGCGGGTGGTGGCGCAGTGACCTTCTAATCCTTTGCCGGGAAATAACGTGAAACGGCCAGCTCTTCTTGTTGCGACTGCGGCTCTTGCGTGTGCTCCTTCTACACAGCAGAACACCTCAGCGAGTCCCGCCCCCGGAATGACTTTTTTCGTCACGAGTACGGGAAGCGGCAACGGCGCCAACCTCGGCGGATTGTCAGGCGCGGACAAACATTGCCAGGATCTCGCTCAGGCTGCGGGTGCAGGCAATCACACATGGCACGCGTACCTCAGCACGACTGGCCCGGGAGGCGTGAACGCGCGCGACAGAATCGGGAATGGTCCGTGGCGCAATGCCAACGGTGTCGTGATTGCGCAGAGCGTTGCTGATCTTCACAGCGCGAACAACAATCTCAACAAGCAGACGGCGCTTACTGAGACTGGTGCGACTGTATCGGGCCGCGGTGACCCCGTGAATACGCACGACATCCTCACTGGATCTTCCAGCGATGGCCGGGCAATCACAGGCACTGATGATACGACCTGCTCCAACTGGACGAGCAGCACCACTGGTGCCGCAATGTTAGGTCATCATGATCGCATGGGCCTTCGCGACGACGAACCGTCGAAGTCGTGGAATTCATCGCACCCTTCCAGGGGCTGCAGCCAGGAGAATCTCAGGGGAACGGGTGGAGCGGGACTCACTTACTGCTTTGCAGTGAACTAGGAGCTGCGTTCCCCGCGTTCCTTGACGAGCTTTTCCTGATATCGCTGCGCTTCGCCGATCCTCTCGACGTTGAGAGCAATTGAATCGATAGCGCTCTGAAGGCTGTCCAGTCTTGCTTCGGGATTGAGCTGCGCTACCGGCTCAGGTTCATCACTGTTCCAGTCCTTCACGAAGTGATAGGCTAGAAAGCCGCCCACAAGCACCGCAACGTGAATGAACGCGGTTGTCCACTCGCCCATCATCACATGGTATGGAGCACTGATGAGATTGACGGCGACGAACGCGACGGCGAGAATTTTCCAGAGCTTGCTCATGTTCCTACCACAAGGTTATGCATCGCCTGATTCCTTTACTGATCGGGGCATTTGCTGCCCCTCTTTCCCTGTACGCCCAGCAGACACGGGCTGTTTCAGAGATCAATGCCACTCTCGACTCGCTTCATCAGGCCGCGTCGAAAGCTGACGGGAAACGATACTTCTCGCTATTCACGAGCTCGGCGACCTACATCGGTACTGATGCCAGCGAGCACTGGACGATAAAAGAGTTTCGTGAATTCGCCGAGCCATACTTCAATAAAGGCAGAGGATGGACGTATCTCCCGCGGCAGAGGCAGGTTGTCCTTCCTGACATTCCGTGCAAATGCGTCGCGTGGTTCGATGAGCTCCTGGACAGCGAGAGTTATGGGACAAGTCGTGGAACGGGTGTGCTTGTCAAACGCGGTGATCACTGGCGCATAGCACAGTATGCTCTGACGTTTCCAATTCCGAACGATCTCGCGAAAGGAATCACTGATCAGATCAAGGCATTCGAATCGAAGAAAAAGCCCTGATCTCTATCAGTAGAGCAGATACGGTTTTGAATCCAGCTTGAACTGCGCAGCCTGGCGGTCCCACTCGTTCAGCAGCGCAGCGAGCTCACCCTTCTCTACTGCAGCACGAACCTTGTCCGATCCGGTGAGTCGATCGATCGTGCCGCGCCACTGAAAATCGGTCGGATGCTGTCGGCGAATCTCATCGATGACGAGCAAGGCGGTTTTCACCGGTCGATACGCATTCCTGTCAGTGATGACGAACCGGATTGCTGGAACGGTCTGACCAGGATATTTCCCCGCTGTTGATTCGATTGGCATCGTGATCGCTTCGAAACGGATTCCGGGATACTTCCGCGCATTCAGCGTATCGACAACCTGCTGTGCCTTGAGATATGGTGCGCCAACCTGTTCGAATGGGCGATCGGTTCCGCGGCCTTCACTGATGTTCGTGCCTTCGAAGTAAACAGTTCCCGGATAATCGTTGAGCGCCGCGAGTGACCGGAGATTGGGCGACGGATTGGTCCATGGGAAATTGAGCTGGTCGAACCATTGCGAACGACTCCAGTTCTTTGCCTTGATGACGATGAGATCGGCGCCGATGCCGAACTTCTCATTGAACATCTTTGCGAGCTCGCCAACTGTCATGCCGTGTCGCGCAGGAATCGGATACATCCCGACGTATGACTTGAACTTTTCCTCGACGAGCGCGCCTTCGACAATTTCGCCGCCAATTGGATTGGGCCTGTCGAGGACCACGAATGGAATTCCTTTTTTCTTTGCAGCTTCCATCGACAGTGCCATGGTCGACACGTAAGTCCACGTTCGCCCGCCGACTTCGAGAAGATCATAGACGAGAGCATCTACGTTCTTGAGCATGTCTTCGTTCGGTGCGCGATCCTGTCCACCATAGAGCGAATAGACAGGCACTCCTGTCTTCTCGTCAGTTTCAGTGCTGATGTGCGCACCGGCAGCTGCGGTGCCACGAATGCCATGCTCCGGTGCAAACAGCGCAACGAGCTTGAGATCCTTGCTGCCCGCAATGAGGTCGATATCGGGGACGCGGTTTCGGTCGATCGCGCTCGCATTCGTGATGAGCCCAACGCGTTTTCCTTTCAAGCGATCCGGAACATCGGATAGAAAAACTTCGATTCCCGGCAATACTACTGCACCTGCTGGCGGCGGACTGCTGGCAGCTGGCGTATGTGCGCACGCTGCAAGAACGAAAAGCGCGGAGGAGAGGGCGGCTTTCATTGTATGTGGGGTCGATTGGGTAGCGCTGAATTGGCGCAAATGTAACCCGAAGGCAGAGGCACCGGGCCTCAGTACTCAAACTAGAAACTTAGTTATACGATATTCGTAGGGTCCGGTGTGCGAGTCTGTTTTCACCATCACCGAGAACCCTATGAGATTCACTACACGACTCATCCCGCTTGCCATCGGCATAGCAACCACAGCGGCCGCTCAAACTGCTCCGCAAACGTCGAGCGTCCGCTGGAACCGGCTCCTTCACCAGTTCGTCAATGAAGCTTCCGCAAACCGTCGCGCATCGAGAGCAAAGGCAAACGCTGCAGGCGATTCAGCGACGCTTCGACGCCTTGCTGCCACGCCACTTCCCATGCCCTACACCTCATACACTCTCGTCAGCGTGGCGCAGTACGCTGCAATCGACGCTGCGCGAAACCGCGGCGGTGTTTCAACAGAGGCAGCGATAGCAAGCGCATCCGCAACAGTGCTCAACGAGCTGATTGGCGACTCGGCAGCACGCGCTTCGATTGCGCGTGAGCTCGCGAGTGACATTCAGCGAGCCGGAACGGACGAGCGCGCGGCGCTTGCAGGAGAACAACTCGGCCGCGACATCGCGCGGGCGGTTCTCAAGAATAGCCCGACCTTGAATCTCATGGGGCCATGGAACGGGACCATCCCGAAAGGCCCGGGCATGTGGTACAGCGCACGCGGTATTCCGCCAATCGGCGCAGGACTTGGACAGTCGCGAGCCTGGCTGCTCGATTCTGCGGCACAGTTTCGTCCCGCACCGCCCCCGGCATTCGGATCACCTTCATGGAATGCTGCGCTCGAAGAAGTTCAGCGTATAGCGAAAACTCGCACCGCTGAGCAGACAAGGATCGCGCGGAACTGGGACTCATCGGATCCGTGGGCGCGCTGGAACGAGTTTGCATCGAATGCATTGACGCGGCACCAGATGTCCGATGCGGAGTCGGCGCGCATTCTCGCACTGCTGAACGTCGCAGCATCAGATGCGATCATCGCCTGCTTCGAGGCGAAGTATCACTACTGGTCGATTCGTCCATCGCAGGCTGACACGACGCTGATGCTGGCAGACAGCGTTGGCCTTCCGAACTTTCCGTCATATCCATCCGGGCACGCGTGCAGCGCAGGAGCGTTCGACGCCGTACTCGGACATTTCTTCCCGTCAGAGAAGGCCGAGATAACACGGATCGCCGAAGAGCAGGCTATGTCGCGCTTGTATGGCGGAATTCATTATCGATTCGACAACGACGCAGGCCTCAACCTCGGCCGAGCTGTAGCGCGCTTTGAAATCGATCGTGAGCGCTCAGGGGAACTGAAGAGCCTCACGGCGTCAAAGCAGTAAGGTCGCTGCTACTGGCTGAGCGTGTTCTTGATCCATGCCACGGGGCTGCTGAGCAGATCCGGCTCAGCAGCTAGCTGTCGGCTGCGCTTTGCTCACTGTAGCGCATACCACAATCAGTGCGCTCGTTATGCCGACTACGGACCCAAGGACTTTCATGAGGATTAAGGAGTCGGAGGACCTGATGAGGATTAAGGACCCGTTGACCACAAGGTCTCAGGACACGTTTCCGCACATACGAACTACGACTAAATGCGGAATGAGGGCACTCGAGGTATGAGGAACAAGGTGGCGCTCGAGTCCGCATTCCTCGGTGTCATCGTCCCTCAGCCCTCAAGGGTCTTCGTCCCTCAATTAGTCGTAGTTCGTATGTGCGGAAATGTGTCCTGAGTCCTTATAGTCAACGGGTCCTTAATCCTCATACAAGTCCAGCGCATCCTTAATCCTCATAAGAGTCCTCGGGTCCTATGTCGAGCGACCCTTCTTGACATCGAAAAAAAGGGTGAGTACGAGGCGCGCTGCGTCGACGACCTGAGCCCACTCGATGAGATCGCCAGGATCGAGATCGAACACGACACGGTCTGGATGCTCGATGTCATCGGCCCTCGAATTCCATGTGTGAATCTCGAGAATTCCCATCTGTGCCAGCGCAATGAGGGCAGTGGCGTCATCTGCAATCATGTACTCTCCGATCTTCTTCTTTTCCCGGATCTTTACCCGGCGGATTACATCCGGACCCCAGATTTCGAGTGCTTCATGAATCGGCACTCCCGGTTGAGTCCGTCGGGGCAGTGAACGAGGGTCAGGGGCCTGCCGACGGTGTGCGGCACCATCCAGCGTGAAACGGCGTAGTAATACCTGACAACATCGAGCTTGGAGATTCCCAAATCGGGATATACAATGCGGTCAGGGTGGGAGACACTGATTTCTCCGACTCTCTGCCGGTCCGCAGCGCGCGATGGACTCATGATGGGGTGTAGGTCAATTGGCAGACCGCCGCACTGTTAATGCGGAAGTTGCAGGTTCGAGTCCTGCCGCCCCAGTAGAAGTTTTCACAATCGTGACCTTTGCGACAGATATCGAGTCTAGGTTCAGAAGTCTCGTAAAACCCTGTCCCTAAGGTAAACGGTGATAAATACACGAACGATCAGCACCGCCGTTGCGGTGCTGCTTTTTGGCAGTGCGGTGATCACAGCTTGCACCGATGGGGGCCCGTCTGACATGACGGCTCCGATCGTTACGATGAACCGGGAGCATGTGATGCTCAATTGCACCGCATCCCGCGCGTCATTGACCGTCACGTGCGGCACCTCGTCGCCTGAGGGCGTGAGGTCAGATCTGATCGGATCGCAGAACGTCATGGTGAAGCTCACGTCGAGCAACGTGAGCTATGACTCAGGCACGCAGATCTTCGCGTTCGATCTCACCGTTCAAAATCTTCTCAACGAAACAGTAGGAACACCGGGCGGATCACTTCCGGATCCTGATGGCATTCAGGTCTTCTTCAACAGCGGGCCGACTGTCACGAGCGGTACTGGATCCATCTCAGTTGCGAATGCAGACGGTGTCGCAGCGTTTACTTCAGGTGCGCAGCCGTACTTTGCCTATCACGAGATTCTGGCTGCGAATCAGGTCTCATCTGCGCATACGTGGCAGCTGAGCATGCCGCCCACCGTCAACACTTTCTCGTTTACCCTTCTGCTCGAGATGGATTGGGAGCCTAAGCTCGTCATCAACGAGATACTGGCGAATCCAGTAGCGGCAACAATCCCGGAAGAACAGCCGGCGGAATGGGTCGAGCTGTACAACGCCGGAAGCAAGAGCGTCGATTTGCAAGGTTTGGTCATTGCCGATTCGGCGGCTTCAGGACGCCGTCCTTATCACACGATCAGCTCTTCCCTCATAGTGCAGCCGGGAGGTTATGTAGTTCTTGGAGGCAGCACAAACACGGTCGATAACAAAGGTGCCACCGTTGACTATTCATACGGCACTTCGATTTCACTTGCTAACAGTCTCGACGCTTTCAAGATCGCGCGTGTCGTCGGCGAGGACACGGTCACCATAGATCGAACGCAGTACTCGAATGCCAGCGTATCGGCAAAAGATGGAATCTCGCGCGAGCTCAAGAATCCGTCGCTCGACAACAGCAACATGGACGGCAGCAACTGGGGCGACGCTTCAGTGACCTCGGTGTATGGCTCCGGTGGTCGAGGAACTCCAAAAGCACAGAACTCTTCGTTCACGCCATCTGGCAATCTGCTCATTCCAGCACGCCTGGTGCCCGATACGAGATAGCGACGCGCACTTACAAGTCACAGTACTTGAACGCACTTTCCTCTCTGGAAAAAAATTCACAGGGGAAAGTGCGATGCGTTTGAGGGTATGTGCCGCGACATTCGCGGCACTTGCATTGTCTGTCGTGGCAGAAGCGCAGCCACCCGCAGCGCCGGGTACAACTGAAACGCGAATCGGACCGGGCCAGTCGTGTCCCGCCGGACAGACAGAGATTCGGCCGCGCATCTGCCGCGCACCACAGCTGCCGCCGCCGAGCATCATTGATTACCGGCCTGTTTCAACGCTTGTTACGGCTGAGCATCTCGTACCGCGCGCGAAGTTTCCGGCAATCGATTTCCATGGACATCCGCAGGATCTGATCGATACGCAGGAAGGATTGACGCGCCTCGGGAATGCGATGGACTCGATCAACGTCCGCCTTATGATTGCTGCAGATGACATTTCCGGAGAAAGACTCAGGAAAGTTCTGGCTGCGATTCAATCTTCACCAAAGATGAAGGATCGGGTTCGAGTTCTTACTGGCATCGATTTCAACAGCGTCGGTCCTGGCTGGGCGGAGAAAGCAGTGAAGCAGCTCGATGCAGACATCGCAGCCGGCGCGGTTGGAGTTGGCGAAATTCCAAAATTCCTCGGGTTGCGCTACAAGAAGCCGGATGGATCGCGCCTGCGAATCGATGACCCCGAGCTCGATCCGATATGGGATGAATGCGCGCGGCTTGGAGTTCCAGTGTTCATACATACTGCCGATCCGCAGGAATTCTTCCGCAAGGAAATCGACTACACCAACGAGAGATGGCTCGAGCTCTCACTATTCCCGGGTCGCCGCTATCCACAGGATCAGTTCCCGAGCTTCGAGGAGCTGATGAAGGAGCGCGACAATGTCTTTCGCCGTCATCCTAAGACAACGTTCGTCGCAGCGCACATGGGCTGGCACGCGAACGATCTCGGGCACCTCGGCAAACTTCTCGACGAATTTCCGAACGTGTATACCGAAGTCGGCGCAGTTCTATACGACATCGGGAGACAACCTCACGCCGCTCACGATTTCTTCGTGAAATATCAGGACCGCATCATGTTCGGAAAGGATTCGTTCCAGCCTGAAGAGTATCCGTACTACTGGCGCGTGTTCGAAACACGTGACGAGTACTTCGACTATTACCGTCACTATCACGCGTTCTGGAAGCTCTACGGATTGGGCCTGCCTGATCAGGTGTTGCGCAAAGTGTATTACGGCAATGCAATGAAAATCACGAAGGGTTTGCCGCGCACGTGAGTCATCCGTAATCCATGCAGTGATTCGTGAATGCAGACAAGCGCATTCATGTTGTTCGCAGTGGTCCGTGTCGTGCGCTTTATAGAGCGACTTCGCGAACAGGATGGTGCAGGATGCCACTTCATTACGAGAACCTCGATCCGACAACACGGCGCTTTGCTCTCGATGAGCTTCAGCGCGACATAGACAACGGGACGTTTCACGCATCAGAGCGGCTGCGTCCCGAAGCAGTTGGTGAATACAAGCGTCTGCTGAATGAGGCGATTCGTTATTACGACGATCGCTGGCTCGAAGAACATGCAGAAGATCTCGTCGTCGAGCATGAGCCGCGTCGCACACGCTCAGGCGGCGTGATAGAAGCAAGAGTGCCGTCGATGGCGGTACGGATGCTCGCCGAGGGAGACTTCAATCGTTATTACATGCGCGGCATCAGCCTGCGCGCCATCGAAGAGGAGCGCGGGGTGATCGAAGTGTACCGCGCCCGGTTGTCGCTCGAGGCACGGCCGGAATCCGCCGAGCTCGAAGGACGCCTCGTGCAGCCGCAGGAAGTGCTGTCGTGGCTGCGGGGTGAGCCGAGTGACGACCCTGGAGCGGCTCGGCTTGGACGCCCGAATTCGGGATTGAGTGTCAGGCTCGTGTAGGACCTCTATCGAGTGACCGGTTCTTGTGACAGGATATGAGCGCGGCCCTCCCGGTCGCGCTCTTTTTTTCCAGTCGAGGACTCGATGAAAGCAATCAACGCGTACCTGAACTTCGATGGCAATACAGGCGAGGCGATGAGGTTTTATGCTAAATGTCTCGATGCGGATTTGCAGATACAGACATTCAAGGATGCAGGCATGGACGCGCCGGGTGCAGAAGATCGCGTGATTCATGCGCGACTCGAGAAAGGCGGCGCGATTCTCATGGCGAGCGATTCACAGCCTGGCACAGCCGTGAAGCAAGGCGACAACGTGTGGCTTTCTGTAGACTGCGACAGCCAGGAAGAACAGGACAGAATGTTCACCGGATTGACCGACGGCGGTCAGGTGGTGATGCCGCTGGATACGACGTTCTGGGGCGCGCGGTTCGGGATGCTTCGCGATAGATATGGGATTGGCTGGATGTTCAATCTCGAATTGAAGAAGTAAAGACCATGCATCGAGTCCTTCTCTTTGTCACTGCCATCATTCTTTGCGGTATCGGCGGAATGGCTGGCTCCATACTCGGCAACGGGCTCGGCAAAACTGGTCTCTGGGTTGGCGGAATAGTTGGAGGGCTCGTTGCGTCTGTCGCAGTCGCAGCGATTGCGGGAAAAGCAAAATGGATTTCGCGCGATCGCCAGGCTGCGACAGCGATCGGCACAGCTGTCGGATTTCTTGCAGCGGCCGCGATTGCAGTGAACACTCTCTCGAGTCCAATCGGGCCGGTTCTCAGCACGACACTCGCCGGCATCGGTGCGTTGATCGGGGCGCGAAACAACAAATCGTCCGTCTGAGCACGAGTGCATATCCGGCTGTTCCAATATCCTGACTGGAGCGAGTGGCTGCGAATGTCTACCGCCTTGTTTCCAGGATTCTCCGAGGAATCAGACAAGACTGAAATGCAGTCGACACTCGCTCGCCCCGACGCTGCGGTGTTTGTACTCGCTCGTGATGAAGGTGGGCTCGGTGGCTTCGTCGAGGTTGGGGCGCGGTCGATTGTCGATGGGTGCGAGACGAGTCCAGTCGGGTACATCGAGGCCTGGTACATCGATCCGGATTTGCGACGCCAAGGTTACGGCAAGGCGCTGCTCGATGCAGCGGAGAGCTGGTCCGCTTCGCGAGGATACCGCGAGATGGGCTCTGATGCGCTGCTGGAAAATGACGTCAGCCATGCGGCACATCGCGCCGCAGGTTACGAAGAAGTCGACAGAGTCATAGGCTATCGAAAGGCTATCCGGGAACCCGTCATTCCGGCTAATGTCAGGCAGGCGGTACCGTTTTTGGGGGTCGATGACATTGCGAGGTCGCTCGAGTTCTATGTAGATCGACTGGGGTTCAGAAAGACGCGTGAATGGGTCGACGATGGACAGCTCAAATGGTGCTGGCTCGAGATTGGCGGTGCGGCGCTCATGCTGCAGGAGATATCGAAAGAAGCTGGGCGGCGAAGCATTCCAGATACTACAAAGGGTGTCGGCGTGGCGATCAACTTCATTTGCGCGGATGCAACTGCGGTTTATCGAGAGCTCGAGTCACGGGGAGCCGATGCACACAAGCCTTTTGTTGGAAACGGCATGTGGGTTACGAGCGTAGTCGATCCAGACGGATACAAACTGTACTTCGAAAGTCCGACGGATGAGCCGGAGGAAAGGGAACTGAGCGAGTGAAAGACAGGCAGGGAAAGATCCGGAAGTCGAAGCAGTTCCATAACGGGCGCTTTCGAAACACGTATCCGATGCGGCCTATCGGCGGTCCATCGATGAAGCTGTTCGGCGAATTCTTTTTCGGCGGAAAGAAGCGCAACCCATCACGTCCGCTGCCGGTTGAGAATCCAGTCGATAAATGGAGCTCTCAACCAGTGAGCGGGCTTCGTGTCACCACGTTCGGTCACAGCACTGTGCTGATCGAGATCGACGGGGCGCGGATTCTCACAGATCCTGTCTTCAGTGATTATGCTGCACCTTTCCCGCTTCCGGGACGAAAGCGCTTTCATCCGGTGCCTGCGCAGATCTCATCGCTACCGAAAATCGATGCGATCATCCAGTCGCACGATCACTACGATCATCTGTCACGATGGTCGTGGAAAAAAATTGCAAAGCTGGGAATTCCGGTAATTACATCACTCGGTGTCGGCGCGCGACTCGAAAAGTTCGGCGTCGATCCGCTGCTCATCACTGAAATCGACTGGTGGGAAAGTCATGAGATTCCGGGAACTGGTGTGACACTTACCGCTGCACCTGCGCAACATTTCTCGGGTCGCAGCCTCACAGACAGAAATCTCACGCTGTGGTCATCGTGGGGAATCACTGGACCTCGCAATCGTGTTTTCTTTTCGGGCGATACAGGTCTCACCGATGAGCTCGAAGAAATTGGTAAGAGACTGGGGCCGTTCGATCTCGTGATGCTGGAAATTGGCGCATCGAATCCCGCATGGGCCGACATTCATCTCGGGCCTGTCAACGCAATGCGTGCATTCGAGATGCTCGGTGGGGGAGTGCTCCTCCCGATTCACTGGGGCACGTTCGATCTCGCGCTTCACAGGTGGAAAGAACCTGTCGAAACGCTTCTTTCATTGAAGAAGCCCGCTGACTCTCAAATCATCACGCCACCGTTTGGCCGGCCCGTTGAACCGTCGCTCGTCGCCGAGCCTACCCGCTGGTGGGAGCCAATTGACTGACGGTTTCAGCACTCTCGCACATATTTCGCGTTCGCACACAGCAACACTACAGGATTCCCAATGATTTCTGCGCGCGAGGCGCTTTCAAGACTCAAGGAAGGAAACCAGCGATTCGCTTCCGGTTACCGGAGCGTCAACAACGGCATGTACCGCGCACGGCGCACCGAGCTGGCCGGCGGACAGGAACCGTTCGCCATCATACTCGGCTGCTCGGATTCGCGAGTGCCGGCAGAGCTCGTATTCGATCAGGGGCTGGGTGACCTCTTCGTGATTCGCGTTGCAGGGAACATCGTCGCGTCGTCGCAGATCGGGAGCGTCGAGTTCGCCGCCGAAAAATTCGGAACGCGCCTCGTGGTGGTGCTCGGTCATTCGCAGTGCGGAGCAATCACCGCGACGCTCGACGAGCTTCGCCGCCCTACGGAAAATCAGTCGCGCGGATTGCGCTCCATCGTAGATCGTGTGCGGCCGTCAGTTGAAACCGTTCTGGATGCCCACCGCGGTGGGAATGAGAGCAGCCTCGTCGATGCAGCAGTGCGCGCCAACATTCGCGCGTCGGTTTCGCACCTCAGATACGGCTCCGAGATACTCGAGCGCCTCGCTGACAAGGATGGGCTCGCGGTGATCGGCGCTGAGTATTCGCTGGATACGGGCAAGGTCGAGTTCCTCCACGACATACCCTGACTCAGATTCGCAAATGACAGACGAGGTCGTCGAGCGCATCCGTGCGCAGTTTCCTGCATTGGAGCGCGTGCACAATGGATTCCCCGTCGCGTACTTCGATGGACCGGGCGGTACTCAGGTGCCGCGCAGGGTCGGCGAGGCGATGCTCGAGTATCTGTATCACCACAATGCAAATACCGAGTGGGCATATCCAACCAGCGCCGAGACGGACGCGGCGCTTCATGAGGCAAGACAGGCCCTCGCGGATTTCCTGAACGCGGCGCCCGAAGAGATTGCGTTCGGCGCGAACATGACAACACTCACGCTGCACCTCTCTCGCGCAATCGGGCGCAGCCTGTCCGAAGGAGACGAGATTGTCGTAACCGAGCTCGATCACCACGCCAATTCAGATCCATGGCGACAGGTCGCGCAGGACAGGAATCTCTGCATCAGGACAGTTCGGATGATTCCTGAGACCGGTCAGCTAGACTGGAATGATTTCGAGCACATAATGAATGGTCGTACGAAGCTGGTTGCAATCGGCGCCGCGTCGAATGCACTCGGTACGGTCACTGATGTTCGCCGCGCCGCGCGAATGGCTCACGAACGCAATGCCCTCGTGTTCGTGGATGCTGTTCACTACGCGCCGCACACGCTGCCGGACGTCACTCAGCTCCAATGCGATTTCCTCGCTTGCTCGGCATACAAATTCTGTGGCCCGCACGTGGGCATTCTATATGGAAGGCAGGCGCTGCTCGATACACTCGATTTTCCGCGACTGCGCCCTGCACATCATCATGCGCCGGAACGGGCGGAAACCGGAACGCTCAATCACGAAGGTATTGTCGGTGCTGGAGCCGCGATCGATTTCTTCGCTTCGCTCTCGACGAAAGACGGATCGCGTCGAGCCCGCTTGAGTGATGCATTCGAAAAGTTGCACGGGCGCGGCGATCGTCTCGTCCGCCAATTATGGGACGGGTTGTCAGACATCCAGAGCGTGACGTTATATGGTCCCGAGCCGGGAATGCCGCGGACTCCAACGGTTGCGTTCACAGTGAAGGGAATGAAATCGCGGGACGTTGCAGTGAGGCTCGCGGAGCGGGGCGTGTTTGTGTCGCACGGAGATTTCTACGCTCTGACGGTGGTAGAGCGATTAGGGCTGACTGAGCAGGGGCTCGTCCGTGCGGGGTGTGGCGTGTACACAACCCAGGATGAAGTGGAGCGCCTTATCGAAGGGGTGAAGCTTCTTGAGGACAAAAGCAACTGAATCGGCTTCCTGCCTCACAGCTGGAGGCAGGAAGCCGAGTTCGGTTGCTTTTGTCCTTAATCGTGATGGTTCGGTTTACTGCGAGTGTCGAACTTCAGAAATACGTATAGCACCAGATCCGACAGTACAAGAATTCCCAGCATCTGCACGAAGGATCCGAAGGCGAGTGCAGGAACTGCAACGGCAACCGCCGCCAGACCTGCACTGATGAGGATCGCAATACCAGTGTACTGCTCCGGAGACGGCTTCCATCTTGTTGTTCGCATCGCTGCCTCTCAGGTAGTGTAGAAAATTCCCGCTGCGAGTGAAGCTGCTGCTGCCCTGATTGCTGCCGACGCTAGTGCTGCCTCGCCCATGAACCACTGCGACAGGAGCGTGCTCACGCCCGCGACGGCATCCGCTCTGATGATTGCCTTGGTCCTTCCCGAGAGGTTCGCCGGCGCAACGTCGATTCTCTCAATGCCGGACGACATGCGATCGTACTGCACCTGATTCGGCTCGGCCCATGAGCTCTCATTGGATTCCCAGTACGATGCAGAGCTCGTCGTGATCGATCCGCTGCCTGCAACAGCGGTCGCTTCAACTGCATCCACGGTCGATGACGCCTGCCGCACGATGCGATTCACTGCAAATGAAAGCGTCAGAGCCGACGTGGCATAGTCCACCTGACTGACGATCTGGTTCATGTAGTTCTCCGCCGCATACGAAATGTCATAACGAAGAAGCGGATTATTCAGCATCACTGACTGCGACACTGATCCCGAGATCTGCGCAGCAGCTCTTTCGCATGCGCCGTCAGAAAGAGTGAGATCGCTGAAGAATGGTGAGCCGGTGCGCTTTCCATACTCCTTCTGGAAATCCTTCAGCGCTGCAATACCAACTCTGCAGCGGTCGAGCTTTGCAGTGCGCTTGCTCGCCTTGATCTTCTTCAGCGCGAAATCCAGCGCGTCATTGTGGTATTTGCCCATCCATGCAGTTTGCTCAGCGGCTGACGACGATGGCTCACCGACTGCGCGGGCCGATGATGCGCTGATCGGTGACGTGGAATCGGGGGAACAGCCGACAGCAGTGACGGACACGGCGCCAATCGCGAGCATGAGGGCGACACAGTTGAATCGCGTTCGCATTGAAATCCTCCGCGGATGATCGAGCGGGTTGATCCTGCTCGAAGGGGCGAAGGCTAGCGGAGCCATGGTGGTGGAACATCAGCGTTCTCTTGCGCGCAACACGTATTCACTTCCCGAAGAGAATCAGCACGCGCGCCTCGCATGGCGGGCGCTGACGCGATGCCTCTATCGATCTCGTTCGAACTCCGAGAATGCGGTCGATCAGCTCTGCCCCTGTGGCATCGATGTTCGACAACTCGATCTCACCCTGTGCGTCGATATGCCCCATCAGTGCGGCCCGCGCGAGCTCGGCCTTCTGTGCGAGAACGGCGCGCTTTCCCGAGTGCGACTCGTGTACGATACGATCGATGCGCCGCAGCAACCTTGTACGGGGATTCATGTGGCTCTGACTCCCCTTGCGTGTCTCACCGATGGCGTGGGTTACGGTGGACCACTCGTGGATCTTTTGAAGAGCCTGCTCCGCACTGCTCAGGTTTACATCGATCTCTTTTCCCTGACATGCGGCAACACAGGCTAGAACAAATGCAGGGCTTTGGTCGATTCGGCCATCGATCGATCCGATGAGACTCAGTTCATCGTTATCGGAAATCAGAGCTAGAAACCCAACGGAGCTGGATTGAACTTGCGCTACCATAGTGTAGCCTCGAAGATCATCCCGATGTGGTGTAATCCACGACCTGAGGCGATTACGAATCTGCTCATTTGCAGATGACGGATTCGGGCTTGCATCACGACCAGTGCTCCAGATGCTCAGCGACGGAACCGCTTCGGTAACGATTCCTGCATCCTTCATTTTCCGCTTCAGGATTTCCTCGATTCTCACGACCGCTGTGCCGGACGCCGGCGGGCGAAACGCGAACGACAACACTTCGCTGTGAACTGCTCCGAGCCGTGCGACGCGTCCAAGCCGTTGCTCCACGCGGGCAGGAGTCCAGGGAAAATCAAAATGAATCACGATACCCGCGTCCTGCAGGTTTACTCCCTCGCTCAGCAGATCAGTCGTAAGAAGCAGGCCGATTCTCTCAGCGCTTCGCGGAACAGCGGCACGATGCGCACGGGGCGCAAAACGCTCGAGAACTTCGCGCCGCGATATCGATCCACCACTCACAAGAGCACCTGATCCTGTAAGGGCCGCCGCCTCGCCATCGCTATGGATGCGCGCGAACATCCCGTCGACTGTATCTGCGTACTGCGAAAATGCGACGATCTTGCGTTCCGGGTATGCTCGTCGCAGGGCGCGAACGATGTTCGCCCTTTCAGTATCGGTGCTGCTACTGCGTGC
>DASUXX010000451.1:0-32508 GCA_036377755.1 Gemmatimonadaceae bacterium | reverse complement strand
CCGAGCGGGTAGCATTTGAGAAGTCCGTACTCTATCCGCTCGCCGGATTGGCGATGGTTCGTCCTGATGAATGGCAGGCCTACTTCGAGGCGCGCAGTGGAGTACTCGGAGCTACGTCTACAATCGCGCGCGACTATCTCGAAAAGAAAATCACGGCCGAACAGGCTCAAAAGCTTTTTGGTCGGTATCGACTGATGTCAGCAAGTGCGGCATCCCAGCTCATGCCGATGGTCGACTGGCTCGGCAGTTACATAATCGCGTCGGATCTCGGATGGATGACGATCGATCGTGCGCTGCGCTCGCGTCCCGTCGCCGAGCAGTGGCAGATTTTCGGGCGACTCATGCGTGAGCCGGTTCTGCTGGGCGACATCGCAAAACTCGGACAATAAAGAAAAGACCCGAGTCAGAGGCTGACCGGGTCTTTCTTCCTTGCCTGAAAAATGCTATCGGGCTGCGATAAGCTCTGCTTCCGGGAAAAAGAAGCGTGATTCACGCAGCGCATTCTCATCTGAATCAGAAGCATGAATCGCGTTACGCTCCTTTGATTCCGCAAAAAGCTTCCGAACGGTTCCTTCAGCAGCTTCGGCAGGATCCGTTGCTCCGATCGTCTCACGGAGAGCGGTCACTGCGCCCGACTTCTCGAGGACCATCGGCATGCATGGGCCCGACGTCATGAATTTCACGAGCGATCCGTAAAAGGGGCGCTCCTTGTGAACTTCGTAGAACGCGCCTGCCTGCGCCTCGGTGAGGTGCATCACCTTCGCAGCGAGTACCTTGAACCCCGCCTTCTCGAGGTGCGCAATGACATTGCCCGCCTTTCCCGATCCGAACGCGTCAGGCTTTACGATAGTGAGTGTGATGTTGCCAGCCATCTATATATCCTGTAAGTGTTTAGTTAGTTGGACTTGAGAAGTTGCACGACATCGATTGGACGCTGGGCGACACCGATTCCCGCATCCTTGAAGGCCGCAATCTTTTCTGCAGCTGTACCTGTGGAGCCGGAGATGATCGCTCCCGCGTGACCCATTCGGCGACCCGGCGGAGCAGTCTGGCCGGCAATGAATCCAACCACCGGCTTGGACATCTTTTCCTTCACGAACTTCGCTGCTTCCTGCTCGTCCGTTCCGCCAATCTCACCGATCATGACGACTGCTTCGGTCTCCCCATCGGCTTCGAACGCCGCGAGGCAATCGATGAAGTTCGTACCGTTGATCGGATCGCCGCCAATTCCGACGCATGTCGTTTGACCCATTCCCGCACGCGTCATCTGGAAGACGACTTCGTAGGTGAGCGTTCCTGAACGGCTCACGAGGCCGATTGGACCCGGTGTGCAGATGCGTCCCGGAATGATTCCGACTTTCGATTTGCCTGGAGAAATAAGGCCCGGGCAGTTTGGTCCGAGCAGGCGTGCGCCCTTCTCTTTCACGAATGGATACACCTTGGTCATGTCGAGAACGGGCACGCCTTCGGTAATGCAGACAATGAATGGAATGCCTGCATCGGCAGCTTCCATCATCGCATCGGCCGCGAACATCGGCGGCACGTAGATCACCGTCGCATTGGCACCGGTGTCCTTTACTGCCTGATGAACGGTGTTGAAGATCGGAACGCTGTCGTCGAACTTCTGGCCGCCCTTTCCAGGCGTGACGCCACCAACCACCTGCGTTCCATACTCGATCATCTGGCGCGTATGGAATGATCCATCGCGGCCCGTGATTCCCTGGACGAGCAGTCGCGTGCTCTTGTCGATGAAAACGCTCACGCTGCCTTCCCCGTTGCAAGTGAAACTGCCTTCTGCACTGCCTCGTCCATGTCCGTCATCGCGGAGAATCCATTCTCCTGCAGGATCTTGAGGGCAATCTCTTCATTCGTTCCTGTGAGCCGGATTACAATCGGAACCTTGAGCGGATTCTGCTTCGTTGCGGTTACGATCCCATTCGCAACGTCATCGGTGCGCGTGATGCCGCCGAAGATGTTGAATAAAATCGCCTTCACGTTCGGATCAGCAGTGATGATACGCAGCGCGTTAACGACCTTCTCCGGATTCGATGATCCACCGATATCGAGAAAGTTCGCTGGCTCGCCGCCGTAGTACTTGACGAGATCCATCGTCGCCATCGCGAGGCCGGCACCATTGACTACGCAGCCGACATTTCCGTCGAGCTTGATGAACGTGAGATTTGCCTTGCGTGCATCGACCTCGCTCGGAGCTTCTGCGGATTCGTCGCGCAGCGCTGCAACATCTGCGAGCCTGTCGAGCTCGTTGTCATCGACGACCATCTTTGCGTCGAGCGCAACTACATCACCTGATGGAGTCGTCACGAGCGGATTGATTTCCGCGAGTGATGCACCGCTCTTCATGAACGCTGAGTAGAGCTGAGTCATGATCTTTGCCGCGGCGCGCGCTTTCTTTACATCATCGTATAAAAAGAATCCGAGCTCCATCGCCTCATACGGCTGCAGGCCATATCTCACATCGACTGCGTGCCGCATGATCTTGTCAGGCGTCTTTGCGGCAACTTCCTCTATGTCGATACCGCCTGCGGGGCTCACCATGAACACCGGCTTCTTGGACGCGCGATCGACAATGATGCCGACATATGCTTCTGTCTCGATATCTGCTGCAGGCGTTACAAGCACTTTCTCAACAGGCAGATCCTTGATGCGCAGCTTGAGGATCTTCTCTGCAACTTCGCGAGCTTCTTCAGGCGACTTCGCGAGCTTGACCCCACCCGCCTTTCCGCGCCCGCCTGCGTGAACCTGAGCTTTTACGACGACAGTCCCGCCAAACTTTCGCGCAATTGCTTCAGCTTCTTCAGCCGTTGCTGCGACGTCGCCGGGCGGAATCGGAATTCCCTGCTTTCGAAAAATTTCCTTGGCTTGATACTCGTGGATATTCACACGGTCTCCGCTTCGCGCCTTGTTCGCGCGAGGATTGGGTTCTGAATTGTCGACTAGGAAACTAACGGGCTATGGTAGTCCCTGCGCGTCCGTGGACGGCATCGAGTCCCCGGCTCAGCTCGGTGATTATCGCGCGTCCTCCCGTGGACTTCACGAACTGAGCCGCCGCTCGAACTTTGGGTGCCATGCTGCCTTCCCCAAGCTGGCCTGATCTGTCGAGAGCCTCCGCTTCTGCCACCGACATGCGGCCGAGCGCGCGCTGCGACGACTTGCCCCAGTTCTCGTATACAGCATCCACGTCAGTGAGAATCAGCAGCAGCTCGGCGCCAAGCTCGCGCGCGAGTACCGCAGCCGCGAGATCCTTGTCGACAACTGCATCGACGCCCTCGAGTCCAAGCTTTGGATCGTTGTAAACAGGGATCCCGCCACCGCCGCACGCAATCACGACGGTGCCTTTTTCTACGAGCTCTTTTATGAGCCCAATCTCGTGAATCGCAGCAGGGACTGGACTCCCCACCACTCGGCGAAAATGTCCGCGTCCATCCTTCTTTATCGCGACCCCGCGCTGCTCGAGCTTCGCCGCCCGTGATTCGGGAATTCCATGGCCGATGAACTTCGTCGGGTTGCAGAGTGCATCGTCCTCAGGATCGACAATTACCTGCGTGAGCACAGTCGTCACCCTGCGATCACTTCCCGCCTGACGCAGCGCATTCTCCACCGATTGCTGAATCATGTAGCCGATCCATCCCGCGGTGCTCGCTACGAGCACGCCGAGCGGAAGGGGTGCTACGTCGTCGCTTGCGACCTCATTGCGAACGAGCTCGTCACCAACCTGCGGTCCGTTGCCATGCACGATGCAAAGATTCCAGCCTTCTTCAGCCAGATCAATGATAGGGCCAAGGCTCTCTCGCGCATGGCGGAATTGATCTGTAATCGTCGATCGCTCACCCGGCGGTGACAACGCGTTTCCACCGAGTGCTACGACTGCTGTGCGGGATTCATTCATTTCTCAGCGTCCAATCATCATTCCGAGTGAATCGTACGCGATACCAAAGGCCTTCAGGTCCCCGGCAGCGAGTGCGCCGCGCATTCGCAGATAAAAGCGGGTCACGTTCGCTCTGAATGCAGAATCAGTTCCGGCTGCAGTTGGCAGAAGTGGTGCAGCCGGCGCCCGCGGTGTTGCCGTGAGCTCGTCGAGAATATCCGGCGCTCCGGCGCGAATGTTCTGCGGGAATCTCGTGCGCCACGCTGTAGCGATGGGATCCGGGGATGGTGCCGGCACCATCGTCACGCGTCCCGTGAGAGCATTCACGAGCGCCGTTCCACTGTGGCGAAAGTAACTTCGCTCCGTGCCCGCCAGGTTGTAGTGCCGGCTGAGCGGATAGGTCTGGGATGCTGAGTAAACCTCGAGCACCCATGTGAGCGTGTCCCCGAGATAGGCTGGAACGGGGCGGCTGCCTGTTGCAAAGAGTGGAAACAGTGCGTGCACCCTGTCGCTGACATCGCGCCGCCGCGCAATGTGTGATGCATCGGGCGCGCTGCTCCATATGAGATCGAGCCGTTGTTCCGCCCAGGCATTCGCGAGTCTCCTCAAGCCCGATCCAAGCGGTGGCGCTGCCACATCGCGAACCCCGCGAACGAGCGCGGCACCATAGGCACCCGGATAAACGACAGCGCTGTCACGGGCGAGCGTCATCACGCGCGCGACTTTCGCCGAATCAGCGAAGGAATTGAATCGTGCTACTTCACGCGGAGCTGCAGTATCACCGCGAACGAGATTGTACGCTCGCCGCGTGAATGCTTCTCTCGTCGCGGCGTATGGTCGCTGGTGCGCAGCAGGCAGGTCTGTCCCGCCCATTCTTCGCACGACTGAAGGAAGCACGAGATCCAGTGCGATCGAAAAAATCAGTACGGCGCTGACAGTAAAGAATCCGGCACGCACGCGACCCATCCATCCGCTCAATAGCACGAGCGCCGCTGCTGCAACGGTTCCGATTGTCAGCGAGAGATATGCAGGCAGCATCCACTGATGATCGACATACGAGAACATTCCATCGGGCCCGCTGCCATCGATGAGAAGCTCGTATCCGTCCAGGCGATAACTCCACGCCATGGTGAGCAGGAACAGCGATGCGAGGACGGAGAGGTGCCGTCGAACACGCGTGGATACGTGAAACGCTCTGCCCTGCCATCTGAGGCTTGGGGTCAGCGCATAAAGCGCGATCACAAGTCCCGAGACAACGAGCAGCAGTGTGAGCGCCCACACGTATACGCTCGTCTCGAGTGGCAGCCATGCGGTATAGAAAGAGAGATCCATCTGAAAGAACGGATCGATCTCACCGAAGCGGGTTCCTGTCTGAAGCGCAACGAGCTGCCGCCACGAGGGAACCACAAATGACATTGCGATCGCAACGCCGGCAGACAGAACGAGCGCCGCGATGTCGAGCGCGCGCTCAGGCACTTCTTCGCCGAATTCCACGTTTCCCAGTCGCCGTGGGAAAGCCAGAGATACTATGCTGCGCCTTATCGCATAGATGTTGATCAGCGCAAATAATCCGGCGAACACTGCGGAGACGAGGTGGATCGTGAAAAGGTCGCGAACCTTTTCCTGCCAGAGAGGCGCTGCGCCAAGGGCGAGGTACCACGCGTGATCGGCATAGAGCAGCGCGACGATCCTGCCCGTAAAAAGAACAGCCGCTGCCGCAGCGATCGCCCAGGCGAGCCGCTGCCGCGAGATCATGTCAGACCGTCACACCCTGCTGCCTGAGCCAGCCTTCCATCTCGCTGCGGATAGCGTCGAGATGCTGCTGCGTGCGCGCCTCGAATCTCATCACGAGCACCGGCTGTGTGTTGGACGCGCGGATGAGACCCCATCCATCACCGAAGAGAACGCGCACTCCATCGACGTCGATGACATCGTGTTCGGCAGCGAAATGCTTCGTTGCTTTGTCGACGATCCCGAACTTCACGTCGTCGGGACAATCGACGCGAATCTCAGGAGTCGAGACAAAGCGAGGGACATCAGCCATCATCTGCTTCACGCTCTTGCCTGTGTCGGCAACGATTCTCAGAAGTCGCGCAGCTCCGTACATCGCATCGTCGAACCCGTACCATCCTTCGGCGAAGAACATGTGCCCCGACATCTCTCCTGCGATCGGAGCGTGCGTCTCATGCATTTTTTCTTCGATGAGCGAGTGCCCCGTCTTCCACATCAGCGGCTTACCTCCAGCCTTCTCGACTTCTTCAGGAAGCGCCTGCGAGCACTTCACGTCGAAGATGATCGGCTGGCCTTTGCCTGTACGCGCAAGCACGTCCCGGGCATAGATGATAAGCAGCTGGTCGCCCCAGATGATCGAGCCGTCTTCATCGACCACGCCAATGCGATCCGCGTCTCCGTCGAATGCAATGCCGAGCGGCGCCTTCTCGCGCTTCACTGCATCGATGAGATCGCGAAGATTTTCCGGAACAGTCGGATCAGGATGATGGTTTGGAAATGTCCCGTCGCTCTCGCCGAAGAGAATGGTTGGCTCGAGCCCGATACGGTCAAATAGCTGTTTCGCTACGAGCGCGCCGGCGCCATTGCCGCAATCCACGACACACCCGACACTGCCCGGAATTTTCCCAATTCGATTTCCGACATCCTCGACGTACCGGTCGATGATGGCCTCGCTGCGCAGATTTCCCTTGCCCGATGGAAAATCTCCTGAAACTGCTATCTCATAGATCTTCTGAATATCCTTCCCGTAAATCGAGCGGGTACCGACCCCGAGCTTGAAGCCGTTGAACTCTGGCGGATTGTGCGAGCCGGTGATCTGGATCCCGCCGGCGACATTGAGATTGTGCTGCGCCCAGTATGCGAGGGGCGTCGGAATAATTCCGATGTCGACAACATCGAGCCCGCTCTCCAGAAGTCCTGCAACAAGCTCCCGGTGGAGATCATTCCCACTCGGCCGGTTGTCACGGCCGACTGCGATCTCACCTTTTACTCCCTGCTGCGCGAGGAACGCTGCATATCCGCGCGCAACTAGTCGCGCGACAGCAGGCGTTAGATCCTTTCCCGTGACTCCGCGAATGTCGTATTCGCGGAAGATGTGTTGCGCGAGTGCCACGCTACCTCACAACTGCTGCGGCAGCCTGAGTCGACGCGACCGGTACGGAGTTTCTGCTGCGCTGCGTCCAGCGAACCACCGAGTTCGGAAGAATTCCGAGAGCGAGAATGAGAATCGCCGCTGCGGCGATGACAGAGCGTGTCCAGCCCGACGGCGTGGTCACTGGAGCCGCGTTATCTGCGCGCGGCCGCATGAACATTACCATCACTACGTAGAGATAGTAGCCCGCTGACACGACGCTCGTGATGACGAGAATGATCGCAAGCTTTACCTGAGGAACCGGCGCCTGTATCGCGGACTGGATGATCCAGTATTTCGCAAAGAACCCGATCCCGCCGAAGATCGGGAATCCAAGCAGCGCGAGCATGAACACCGCCATCGACGTTGCAAGCCACGGCTGCACATTCCACAAGCCTGCATAATCTTCGATGTTCAACCGTGCCGCGCCGTTCCGTTCGAGTGCACTGACGACCCCGAAGGCCCCGAATGTCGCGAGCGTGTACGCGAGCAGATAGAACATGAACGCTCCGCTTGCTGCCGGCGTCGCAACGACGATCGCGACGAGGATATATCCCGCGTGAGCGATGCTCGAGTATGCGAGCATGCGCTTTATGTTCTTCTGCGATAGAGCGACGAGGTTGCCGACGACCATCGTCGCAACCGCGAGCCACCAGATTGCTCCATGCCAGCTTGTAGGAACGCCGGCAAATGCCTCGAGCCACACGCGCATGAAGCCGGCATATGCGCCGGCCTTGACTGCTGCTGCCATGTACGCCGTGATGGGCGTTGGCGCACCTTCATACACGTCCGGTGCCCACATGTGGAACGGCGCGAGCGCGACCTTGAACCCGAAGCCGATGACAAGAAGAGCGACGCCCGCGACGAGAAGTACGTTGGAGCTGAGGCCGACTTCCCGCACTCTTTCGCCAATCGCCAGGAGGTTGGTGGTTCCTGTCGCGCCGTATACGAGTGCAATTCCATAGAGCAGGAACCCGGTAGCGAATGCGCCCAGGAGGAAATACTTGATTGCACCCTCCGCGGACTTTTCGCTGCGCCGGTTGAATCCTGCGAGCACATATACGGCAACCGACATGATCTCGATACCGAGGAACACGATCATGAGGTCGCGTGCGGCTGCAAGCGTCATCATGCCCGCTGTTGCGAACAACACCAGCACGTGCGATTCAGCTGCCGTGATGCCTTCACGCGAGTTGTAATCCATCGACAGCGCGATGGTTCCGATCGTCGCAAGCAGGAACACGATGTCTGCTGTCCAGCGGAAGTTGTCTACTGCGATGATTCCGGGAAGCGCGTCGTCACCGCGGGCAACATAGAATGCAATCGCGACGATCACTGTGATGCACAGCACGATGCTCGCGATGCCGATGTTGCGCTGCAAGTTGTCCGTTTCCGGTTTCCACGCTGACCAGAGCAGGAGCAGCATCGCTCCGACCATGAGAATCAGGTCGGGGCCGAGCGCGGACATGAGCTGCGAAGGGACTGACAAGTCAAAGCTCATCGCGTCACCTCCGGCTGCGCTGTCGTCGGCTGCGCTGTCGTCGCGACTGTCGTCGCGCCGACCGCGCGAGGTACAGAGGGGCGGCTCTTCGAGCGCCCTGCAGAGGGCGCCAGAGACGCAGAGCGACCAGCGCCATTTTGAACTCGCGTGACCAAAGCCTGGGAAGCGGCCTCCATCCTTCTGAGGACAGGGGCTGGGTAAACTCCCAGCCAGATGATGGCTGCTACCAGCGGGGCCATGAAGGCGAACTCACGCCAGTTGAGGTCGGGCATGTGCTCGTTCTCTTTCTTGTCCAGCGGATTGAACAGGATTCGCTGAATCGCCCACAGGAGATATGCGGCAGCCAGGATCACGCCTATCGTAGCGATAGTTGTCGCAACCGGGTAAGCCCGGAACGACCCGAGGAGCACAAGGAACTCGCCGATGAACCCATTCGTTGCCGGCAAGCCGATGCTGCTCATGGATACGAGTGTGAGCAGCGCGGCGAACATCGGGACCACACGCGCAATTCCTCCATATGCTGCAATCGCGCGTGAATGCTTGCGCTCGTAGATCATTCCAATAAGCAGGAACAACGCGCCGGTGGAAATGCCGTGATTGATCATGATCATCAGCGCGCCCTGCACGCTTTGCACGGTAAGCGCAAAAATGCCGAGCATCACGAAGCCAAGGTGGCTCACCGATGAATACGCAACGAGCTTCTTGAAGTCCGGCTGCACCATCGCGACGAGAGCGCCGTAGATGATGCCGATCACCGCGAGCGTGACAACTATCCCGCGAACAGTCGGATTCATTGCGGCTCCCGGAAAGAGCGGCAGTGCGAACCGCAGGAATCCGAACGTTCCCATCTTCAGCATGATGCTGGCGAGCACGACCGAGCCTGCAGTCGGAGCCTCCACGTGAGCGTCAGGAAGCCACGTGTGAAACGGGAACATCGGCACCTTCACAGCGAACGCAGCAAAGAATGCAGCGAACAGCCAGAGCGCAGTGCGCGTGTCGAAGCTCGAGTTGGCGAGGAGATTGTCGTAGCTGAAGTTGGGTGTGCCGCCTGAGCCCGCATGTATCCCGAGATACAGGATCGCAACGAGCATCAGGAGAGACGGCAGCATCGTGTAGATGAAGAACTTGATGCTCGCATAGAGCCGCCGCTCACCGCCCCAGATCCCGATGATGAAATACATCGGGACGAGCATCACTTCCCACATCACGTAGAAGAGAAAGAGATCCCGCGCCATGAACACGCCGAGCATTCCGCTCGTCAGGATGAGCATGAGCGCGAAGAACGTGTTGACCTTGCGCGTAACGCTCGACCAGCTGCCGAGCACGCAAAGCGGCATGATGAAAGTCGTAAGCAGAATCATCATGAGCGCGATGCCGTCGATGCCAAGCGTGAAGCGAATTCCCCATTGAGGGATCCACTCCGTATCGACAACAGCCTGCCACGCGCCACTCGCCGCGTCGAACGTCCACCAGAGCCCGATCGAGACAAGGAACTCGACGAGGAATGTCACGAACGCAACGGTGCGCGCCGATCGATTCGCCCCGTCGTCTGCGTCATCCTTCCCGCGTCTCATGACAAGAAGCAGCGCAGCGCCGATCACCGGAATGATCAGCAGTGCCGGTAAGACCCAGTCGTTGTAGCCAGTTGAATTCAGGAATGCTTCCATTGCGATTCTAGCGTAAGGTGACGGCGCCAAGCACCGCGATCACACCCACTACCAGAACCCAGGCATACATACCCACAGTTCCGGTTTGCAGCTTCGATCCAACCCATCCAAACGCGCGCGCAAGCGCGGCGCTTCCGTTGACGAAAAGACCGTCGATCAGGCCGGCGTCGACTCCCTTCCAGAGAACGTTGCGTGAGATCTGCACCGTTGGATTGACCACGACGCGATCGTACGCTTCGTCCACGTAGTACTTGTTCTCGAGAACTCTCTCGAAGCCCTGCTCTTCTGGCGACTGCGATTTCGGCACGAGGCGATCTGGCTTGAGACGATAGGCCGCGAACAGAATACCAGCAATGGCCACCACGACAGCCAATCCGATAAGCGCTGCTTCCGTGCTCGCTGCTGAGGCGGCTTCGATCTCTCCACCCGCCACGACTTTCTCCGATGCACCGACGACTGGATCGAGCCAGTGCTCGAGAACACCAACGGGGCCGAGCTTTATCAGGTGCGGGAGGTTGAGCCAGCCTCCGAATAGACTGAGCACGCCGAGCACAACGAGCGGACCCGTCATCACCCACGGAGCTTCACGCAGGTGCGAGCGCTCGGCCTCCCCGGTGCGGTTAGGCCCGTGGAAAGTGTAGATCATCATGCGCGTCATGTAGACCGCAGTCAGAAACGCCGCAGCTACACCAAGGACGTACACGAGATAAAGAATCGTGCTCCCTGAGATGCCGAGCAGCGACGACTCAGCAAGCGTCGAATGACCCGCGTGCTCGAATGCCGAGCCGAGGATCTCGTCTTTCGAGAAGAAGCCGGCAAATGGAGGTATTCCCGCAATTGCGAGCGTTGCAATCCACATCAGCCAGAACGTGTACGGCATGTACTTCTTCATGCCGCCCATGTTTCGCATGTCCTGCGCGTCTTCGTGACTATGCGTTGCGTGATACGCAGCGTGCATTGCATAGATCACCGAGCCCGATCCAAGGAACAGAAGCGCCTTGAAGAACGCATGCGTTACGAGGTGGAAGACACCTGCGGTATATGCTCCCACCCCAACTCCAATGAACATGTATCCGAGCTGAGAAACCGTGGAGTAAGCGAGAACCTTCTTGATGTCCCACTGCTTGAGCCCGATAGTCGCTGCGAATATCGCAGTGACTCCACCAACGAGTGCTACAACCAGGCTCGCAACAGGTGCATGCGAGAACAAGGTCGCGCTGCGCGCGACGAGATAGACACCGGCCGTGACCATCGTCGCCGCGTGGATGAGTGCAGAAACCGGTGTCGGGCCGGCCATTGCGTCAGGCAGCCATACATATAGTGGTATCTGCGCGCTTTTTCCTGCGCATCCCAGGAACAGGAACAGGCAGATCGCCGTGAGGACTGCGGCACCAATCGGCAGAGCCGCGGCAGCTGAATTCACGCCTGCGAAATCGAGTGCCCCGAAGTTGGCGAACATCAGGAACATCGCAACCAGAAAGCCAAAGTCACCGATTCTATTCACGATGAACGCTTTCTTTCCGGCGTCTGCATTTGCCTTCTCGGAGAACCAGAATCCGATGAGCAGATAGGAACAGAGTCCGACTCCTTCCCAGCCAACGAACAGAACCGGATAGCTCGCGCCGAGAACGAGCACGAGCATGAAGGAGACGAACAGGTTGAGATACGCGAAGTAGCGCGGATATCCCGGATCCTCGCGCATGTATCCAACGCTGAAGATGTGAATCAGCGTTCCAACGCCGGTGATCACGAGCACCATGATCATCGACAGCTGATCGAGCTGGATCGCAGCATCGATCTGGAGATCGCCAACCGGCATCCAGCTGAAGTAGCGCTGAATGAAGGGCGCTTCCGGATGCGTCGCGCGCATCTCGGAGAAGATCATCCATGCGAGAACGAACGAGATCGCAAGTACGAGCGGCCCGACGATACTGACAACTCCAGCATAGCGATGTGGCTTCACGGCGTGATGATCATCACCGTGCGCGCCGTGTTCTTCAGCGTGACTTATTTCCGCGGCGTCGTCATGCGCGCCATGTCCCATATCTGGATTCTTTGGTCCAGGCCGGAACGCAGGAGCGAGCGACAAGGCCCCGTTGATTAGAAATCCAATCAACGGAAGAATCGGCAGCAGCCACACCCAGTCGGCAACCGTTCCGCTCAATGGATGCGCACCCGCAATAGGCTCTTGAAGAATCATCCCTTGAGCACGTTGACGTTCTGAAGATTCACTGTCTGCTTGTGGCGGAAGATCGCAATGATGATTGCAAGTCCAACCGCAGCTTCAGCTGCTGCGACGGTCATGACGAACACGACGAACACCTGCCCTGCTGCGCCGTAGTATCGGGAGAAGGCAACGAACGTCAGGTTCACTGCATTGAGCATGAGCTCGATGCACATGAAGATGATGATTGCGTTGCGGCGAGTCAGAACTCCGATCACACCAATCGTGAACAGAGCGGCCGAGAGAGCGAGTGACTCAGCGAGCATCTGAATCCCTCCGCTTGCCAAGCACCACCGCGCCGGCAACGGCAACGAGAAGAAGAACGCTGGTCAGCTCGAACGCCAGCAGGTACTCGTTGAACAAAGGACGCGCGACTGTGCCGACCGCGCCGTACTTGCCGAGCTGCGCTGCGTTGTAGCCGGCGGGGACGGCGAACTTCCATGAGATCCCGCCGCTGACTGTCGCGCCCAGGAACGCGAGGAGGGCAAGCCCAATGAATGCTGAAACAACGACCGGCCACCTGCCTCTGGCATCCGCAATCTCCGATGGATTGCCAAGGTTGAGCAGCATCACGACGAAGAGGAACACCACCATGATCGCGCCCGCATACACGAGCACCTGCATGATGCCGATGAACTGCGCATCGAGCAGGATGTACTCGGCCGCAAGAGCGAACATCGTCGTTACGAGCCACAATGCCGCGGCCACCGGGCTCTTTCTCGTTACGAACGCAATCGCAGATGCCAGCGCGATCACGCCGAAGAAATAAAAGTGAAAAGTGTAGAAAAGAGGATAATGCTCTGGCACTTATTCTCCTCTCGGATCGTCGGGGTCCCACATCTCGCAGACGGGATGCGTCTGAGCTGTGAGCCGCTCGAGGTCGTACACAAATCCTGCGCGCGAGTATTCCGAGTTCTCGTAATGCCTGCCTACGTGGATTGCCTCTTCAGGGCAAACCTCCTGGCAATATCCGCAGAAGATGCAGCGGAACTCATCGATCTCGAATACGAGCGGATATCGATTGCCTTTCTCATCCTCGCCCGGAATCAGCTTGATGCAGTTCGCGGGGCAGACCGTAGGACATAGTCCGCACGCAACGCACTTTGCCTGACCGGTTTCGGTCGTGAGCATACGATGCGTTCCGCGCCAGCGCGGGGAGATTGGATATTTCGCTTCAGGGTACTGAACGGTGACCTTCGGCTCGAACAGATGCCGGAACGTCTGCGCCATTCCCTTGAGCGTCGCTCTTATGTAGCTCACGTCCTCGATGGGACGCTCGAGTACTTTCACGCCGATTGCCATTAATCCAGTGCTCCTGTGGCAAGAGGAGACCGCCGGGCGAGGCTGCGAAGCTCCATCAGCTCGCGCTCGCTGATGCGGCCGTATGCCGGACTCACCACTCTGCCACGGTCGAGAATCGCAAAGAGGATCACGACGAGCGCCAGGTTAACCGCGCCAAGTATCGAAGCGTACATTGCGCCGCGCGTGATACCCGCAGACTCGAGAACCAGAATCGCTGCCGCGATTATCACTATGTATGCGAGCGCTGTGGGCAGCATGACCTTCCAGCCAAGTGACATCAGCTGGTCATAACGGAAGCGTGGAAGAGTCCAGCGAATCCAGATGTAGACGAACAGGAAGAATGCCGTCTTCAACAGGAAGATCAGTATCGACAGCAAAGTCAGCCATCCGCTGTACGGCCCGATGTTGTCGCGGCCTGTGAATGGCACATCCCATCCGCCAAAGAACAGCGTCGCCATGAGCGCGCTCGCCGTCACCATGTTGCAGTACTCGGAGATCGGGAACAGCGAGAACTTCATCGCACTGTATTCCGTGTGATATCCGGCAACGAGCTCCGACTCCGCTTCAGGAAGATCGAACGGGAGGCGGTTGGTTTCCGCGAACGCAGCAACCATGAAGATGAAGAACGCAACGGTGAGGTTGACGAAGTTCCATCCACCGTACGCCTGCTGGTTCACGATCGTGCTCAGCGTCACGTTGCCGGCGAGCAGCAGCACGGGAATTGTCGACATTCCCATCGAGATCTCATATGAGATCATCTGTGCGCTCGACCTCAATCCGCCAAGGAGCGCGTACTTGTTGTTCGATGCCCATCCGGCGATCACGATTCCATACACTCCAAGCGACGAGATCGCGAGAATGAACAGGAATCCAACAGGGAGATCTGCAACGACCATCGGTACCAGGCCCCACCGCGTCGGCAGCGGAGCGCCGAATGGAATTACAGCAACCGTGGTAAGTGCCGGGATGAACGCGAGGACCGGCGCAAGAATGAAGAGAGGCTTGTATACCGCTGCCGGATACGTCTCCTCCTTCATGAAATTCTTTACACCGTCAGCGACGGGCTGAAGCCATCCGCCGCGACCGCCGACACGGTTTGGACCGTAACGACCCTGAATCCAAGCCGAAATCTTTCGCTCGGCGAGAGTGAGAAGCGCAGCGCTGACCATGTAGACCGTGAATACGATGATCATCTTGATCGCCGTGAAAATCACGAACGCACCGGTGCTCGCCATCGGTTTTTGCGGGTCTACAATTTCAAGAAGCGCGAAGAGATTGTGCGTCATGCTGCTCCCGCGCCCTGAAGCACCGGAAGACCGCGCATGCCGAGTGTGTCGTAGGACATTCCCGAGAAGTGAGATTTTTCGGCTGCCATGTTGGCGAACACTTCAGATGGCAGGAAGAACTGGGTCTGCGCTCCCATTGCGCCGAGCAGGTCGCCTAGCACGAGCCAGCTGGGCCGAGCCATTCCCGGCGCAGCTTTGGCCTGTGTGAACCGCTGCACACGTCCGCGGAGATTCGTGAACGTTCCCTCTTCTTCCGCGAAATTGGTGATCGGCAGGACAGCCGATGGATTCTGGATTCCGCGAGGCACTGTCGTTCCGATGACAACGATGTCGGACGGAAGCGATGCCGCGTCGAAGCTCAATCCTTCGAGATCGTCATCCGCGATGATGAGGACGTCGCCGGATCCGAGCCCGTCGAGAGGATTGTCAACGCGTCGATACCCGAGCATTTCCGCGCCCGTGACATTCGCTGCGCGATCCCGGCGCAGTGCAAGATCTTCAACGCCAGGAAGCGGCGCTTCGTCGCCGGTTGCAACTCGGAATGTTCCGCGGCCACCGTTGTGCTCAATGAGCTCGGAAAGAAGGAACAGCGCTTCATTCGAAAGCATCGGCGATGCAACGACGTGCACTGCCTTGCCCGAGAGAATTCGCGCGGCAGCGCGTATTGCAGTTTCCCACTCGGCAGCGCCAAGCACTCCGTTCGTGCGAACCATCGGAAGCTCAGAGCGATCCTGGCGATTGACCCAGCGATAGTTCATGCGCCCGTAGTCGCACATGAAATACTTATTGACATCGTCGTTAGGCCGCGGCTTGAAGCGCACGACTGTATCGTCGCGCGTCTCGATCATGATGTTGCAGCCCTGTGTGCAATTGGGGCAGATCGATGCTGCACGATCGAGCTCCCATGCGCGTGCCTTGTTCAGGAAGTCTTTCGAGAGGAGCGCGCCAACGGGACAGAGATCGATGACGTTCGCTGCCCACGGATGAGTGAGGTCCTTTCCTTCATACTTTCCAATGAGCGCGCGATCGCCGCGCTCGCTGACATTTAGAACCGTGTCGTGCGCGACGTCGTCCATGAAGCGAACGCAGCGCGTGCAGAGAATGCAGCGGTTCGGAACGTAGAGAACGTCGCCGCCGAAATCTTCGACTGGATTGAAGCGCTTGGGCTCGCGGTATCGTGAGTCGGCACGGCCTTCCTGGTAAGTGAAATCCTGGAGCTCGCATTCTCCTGACTGATCGCAGATGGGACAGTCGAGAGGATGATTGATCAGCAGGAACTCGAGAACGCCCTTGCGCGCCTCGAGTGTCCGCTCGTTGTGAACGTGCACCACCTGCCCTTCAGCAACTGAAGTTGCGCAGGACGGTGCAAGCTTTGGCGCTTTCTCCACTTCCACGAGACACATGCGGCACACACCCGGAATCGGGAGACTCGGGTGATAGCAGTAGTGCGGAATCAGAATGCCTGCAGTCTTTGCGGCTTCGAGAATCGAAGTTCCCTCCGGCACAGTCACCGGGCGTCCTTCGATCGTGAGACTCACCATTTTCTTTTCAGGCATCAGGCCACCGCCGCCATCACGGGGTGAACACGCTTGCCATGGATCAATGCTTCGAACTCATGCCGGAATTTCTTGATACCGGAAACCACCGGCGTCGCGCACGAATCGCTCAGCACGCAGATCGTTGTGCCAGTCATGTTGTTCGCAATGCTCATGAGCGTATCGAGATCTTCCATTGTTCCCTGCCCGTCACGAATGCGCTCGAGAATTTTCGTCGTCCATGCAGTTCCTTCTCTGCACTGGGTGCACTGCGCGCAGCTCTCATGTGCAAAGAATCGTGCAATGCGAGCGATCACGCGGACCATGTTCTGCGCATCGTCGATGACAATGACGCCGCCCGATCCAAGCATCGAGCCATGCTCGACGAATCCTTCATAGTCCATGAGCGTTGCTTCAGCTTCTTCCATTGTCTGGATTGGAACCGAGACTCCGCCTGGGATCACCGCCTTGAACTTTCTGCCGTCGACCGGACCCCCGCACACGTCGTAGAGGAAATCCTTGAACGGGAATCCCATCACGACTTCGTATGTGCCCGGATATTTGATGTTGCCGCAAACCGAGAAGAGCTTGGTGCCCGCGCTCTTTGGATTCGACAGCGACATTCCCTTGTACCAGTCCGCGCCATTCATCAGGATCTGCGGCACCGCCGCAAGAGTCTCGACGTTGTTGATGGTCGTCGGCTGACCAAATACCCCTGCAACAGCCGGGAACGGCGGCTTGATCCGCGGATTGCCGCGGCGCCCTTCGAGCGAGTTCATCAGAGCGGTCTCTTCACCGCAGATGTATGCGCCAGCGCCCTTGTGAACGTGTACATCAACACGCTTGCCTGTACCCATGGCGTTCGCGCCAAGGATGCCGGCATCGTACGCTTCGCGCACCGCTGCTTCCATGCGCTCGAGTGGCTCAGTGAACTCGCCGCGGATGTAGATGTAGCAGGTCTCGGCGCCGATTGCATATGCGCCGATTGCACATCCTTCGACGAGTGCGTGCGGTGTCCACCGCATGATCTCGCGATCCTTGAACGTGCCCGGCTCTGATTCGTCGGCGTTGCAGCAGAGATAGTGCGGCTTGCCATCGTCGAGCTTCATGAAGGACCACTTGAGGCCTGTTGGGAAGCCGGCGCCGCCGCGTCCGCGCAGCCCTGATTCCTTCACGATGTTGACGATATCTGTCGGCACCATCCCGAGCGCTTTCTCGAGGGCGCGATAACCACCGCGCTTTCTCCATCCGTCGAGGGACCTGGCTTCCACGTCACCGAAGTGCTGTGAAAGTATCGGCGTCTCACGCTGATGCGATTTGTGCGGATAACCCATTTATATAAGTCTTGCGAGAATCTCCGGCACCTTTTCCGGAGTGACTGATTCGATGAATTCCTCGTTGATCATCACAGGCGTCGGAAATCCGCACGCACCGAGACATTCAACCTCGATCACTGTGTACTTGTCGTCAGCCGAAGTAAGACCGAGCTCGCCCGTCTTCGTGTGCTGAAGAAACGACTTGACGACATCTTCGGCGCCGCAGATCCCGCACGGTGACGTTGTGCACACCTGGATGAAATATTTTCCAACAGGGTGCTGGTGATACATCGTGTAAAACGTCACCACACCTTTCACATATGCGGGTGTCAGCTCGAGCACTTCAGCAACTTCAGCAATTGCCCCCTCGCTTACCCATCCGCGCTCGCGCTGGACAATCCATAGTGCAGGCAGCAGCGCAGCCATCTTCGTTGGATATCTGCCAAGCAGAGTGTTCAGCTCATCACGCGGCGCGCCGGATGTGAAAACCGGCTCGTAGCGCTCATCATGCGCGTGACCGTTTCCGTCGTGCGATGCGAGATCCGGAGACTTGATTCCCGTCACCTGTCGATCTCCCCCATCACGATGTCGATGCTCGCGTTGATTGCGATGACGTCGGAGAGAAGATGCCCTTCTACCATCTTTGGAATCGCAGACAGATTCACGAATGAGGGTGGTCGGATTCTCCAGCGTACCGGCTTGGATGTTCCGTCTGATACCATATAGTAGCCCTTCTCTCCCTTCGGGCTCTCGACCGCGACGTACACTTCACCAGCCGGCGGACGTGGCCCTTCCATCACCTGCTTGAAGTGATGGATCATCGATTCCATCTCGCTCGTGGCTTTCGACTTTGGAGGCAGAATTACGCGCGCATCGTCGACGTTGACCGGACCATCAGGAAGGCGATCCGCTGCCTGCTGAAGAATGCGAACTGACTGCCGCATCTCTTCCATGCGAACGAGATAGCGATCATAGACATCTCCGTTCGTTCCAACAGGTACATCGAAGTCGTACGTCTCGTATCCGAGATACGGGAAATCCTTGCGGACATCGTATGCTACGCCAGATGCGCGCACCATCGGTCCCGAAAGTCCCCAGTTGACGGCTTCCTCGGGTGACATGACGCCGAGTCCGATTGTGCGACCCACCCAGATGCCGTTCCTGGTGAGGATGCGGTCGACTTCGTCGATGGTATGCGGGAAAGTGCGGATGAAGCTGCGCAGCCCATCCATCCATCCTGCAGGAATGTCCGCGGCCATTCCACCAACGCGGGTTGCAGACGTCGTGAGGCGTGCACCGACCCATGCTTCGAGAAGATCATAGACACGCTCGCGCTCCTGGAATGACCAGAGGAACGGCGTGTACGCCCCGATGTCGATGCACGTTGTTCCAACCCACACGAGGTGCGAAATGATTCGTGAAAGCTCTGCAGCGATCACCCGAAGAACTTCGCAGCGCTCAGTGATCTGAATTCCGAAGAGTCTCTCGGCGCCAACTGCAAATGCGACGTTGTTGCCGATCGAGTTGAGATAGTCTTCGCGGTCAGTCCATGGAATGATCTGATTGTATTGACGATACTCGCCGATCTTTTCGAAGCCGCAGTGCAGATACCCGATGTGCGGAATGCAGCGAACGACCGTCTCTCCGTCGAGCTCGAGAACGAGACGAAGAACACCGTGCGTCGCAGGATGCTGCGGCCCGATGTTGATCAGCATGTGATCGCCCTCGAGCTCCGGCTCCATCGATGGAGGAGGAGCGATATCGAGTGCGGTACCGCCATCGTTCACGACGAGAGGAACGCGCTGCGGTCTTCCCTGCGCGTCGAGTCCTGTCGTGGAAAGCTCGACTTCTACTGTGCGATTGCCTGATGCCATTTACTCGCCCACCTTCTTGCCGGATGACAGGCGGTTGCGCATGTCAGGCGGCAGATCTTCGAACGCGTCTGCGATTGTCAGCTCTTCCATCGAGTAACGGTTCTCGATGTTCTGCGCGAGCGCCTGCCTCAGCTGCTCGGCCCGGCTGAATCTGCCGCGCAGCGGGAAATCCTTTCTCAAGGGGAATCCTTCCTTATAGGTCTCCCACATGAGGAGACGCCGCAGGTCAGGATGACCGTCGAACCTGATGCCGAACATGTCGTAGCATTCGCGCTCGAGCCAGTCAGCGCCTTTCCAGATGTCCCACACGCTCGGAACAGAGAGCGGCGCGTTCTTCGGAATCACCGCTTTTACTCTCAGGAATCGACGGAATGGAAGCGAGCGAACGTGCCAAACGACTTCAATTGGATTTTCGAAATCGCGGTATTCTACGGCAGTTACGTCGCTCAGATAATCGTATTGCTGAGCAGGATCATCATGCAGCCAGCGCATGACTTCCGCGACGCTCGACGGATCGATATAGACAGTCGTATCGCCCCAGACGACTTCGCTGCGAAGAACAGCCTGAGGAAATCTTTCCGCAAGCGCAGCTACTGTTGGGTTCGCCTCACCGCCGCGATGTCTGACATTTCGTGGCGTGACAGGAGCGGGACCTTCACGCTGCCCGGCGCCAGCTTCGACGATCGTGAATTTTTCCGTCACGGCACCGACCGCGTTTGATGCACGGAATTACCGAACGGCTCGCCAAGCTCGTCGATCACTGACGGCGGAATGTAGAGCTGGCTCGATGGATCAGGATTAATTTCCATCTCGCGTCGCTTCCTGTCGCTCGAGCGCTCGGCCATGACTTTCTGCTGGAGCATGCGGATGCCGTACAGCAGGCCCTCCGGTCGCGGTGGGCAACCCGGAACATAGACGTCGACAGGAATGATCGTGTCGATGCCCTGCACCACTGCATAGTTATCGAACATTCCGCCGGTCGATGCGCATGCGCCCATCGAGATGCACCACTTTGGCTGCGGCATCTGCTGCCAGATGCGGCGAATCACCGGAGCGAGCTTGAATGGAACGCGCCCCGCGCAGATGAGAACGTCAGCCTGTCGCGGCGAGAAGCTCATCCGCTCCATGCCGAAGCGCGCGAGATCGAAGCGGCTCGCTGCGGTCGCCATGAATTCGATGGCGCAGCATGCAGTTCCAAAAGGCATTGGCCACAGCGAGTTCGCGCGGCCCCAGTTGACGAGAAAATCGAGCCGGGTTGTAACCCAGCCTTCCTGGCTTTGAGGCTCGTACGCGACGGTGCGAGTCTCAGGACGTGCGGTCAATCCCATTGTAGGGCTCCCTTCTTCCAGACGTAGGCGAGCCCGACTAGCAGGATCGCCATGAAGACGAGCATCTCACCGAGACCAAAGAATGAAACCTGGCCTGCCGGGCATGATCCGTTGACGAGTTCCTGCGCACAGGAGAGCTGCCTGTAGGCAACGCCCCAGGGGATCATGAAGACGGTCTCGATGTCGAAGACTATAAATAGTATGGCGACGAGATAGAACTTCACCGAGAAGCGCTCTCGTGCGTCGCCGATCACGGGAATTCCGGACTCGTAAGGAGTCTGCTTTACCGGAGTCGGCCGGGAGCGCTTGAGAAGGGCCGAAAGGGCCACGATCAGCAGGCCATTTACGACCACGAAACCAAGCAACATCAGGACCGGCAAGTACGCGCGACTCATGGAGTTCCCGACTTCGTGAAATATTTCACTAACTGTTGACGAGAGGAATTTATCGCGATTGGTATAGCAGACGTAAGGGGTTTGCGCGGTGGTGCGTGAGGCAATGATTTCATAGATTGTCGCACCCTCTTTAGCAGGGCGCGCGCGCGCGCTCACCCCCCCCGCAAAATCCCAACCAGAAATGTCAATTCAGTCTGATCGCTGGATCACGCAGATGGCTCTCGAACACGGAATGATCGAGCCTTTCGAATCGAGCCAGGTTCGCTCCGGCGTTGTTTCATATGGAGTGAGCTCTTACGGCTACGACATGCGCGTCGCGAGTGAGTTCAGAATATTTACGAACGTTCTGAATTCGATCGTCGATCCAAAGGAATTCGACCCGAATTCATTCGTCGAGTTCAACGGCGACGTGTGCATTGTTCCACCGAACTCGTTTGCGCTCGCGCGCTCAGTTGAATATTTCCGGATTCCGCGCAACGTCGTGACGATCACTGTTGGAAAGTCGACGTATGCCCGCTGCGGGATCATTACGAACGTGACGCCGTTCGAGCCTGAGTGGGAAGGCTACGTCACGCTCGAGATCTCAAACACGACTCCGCTCCCTGCCAAGATCTATGCGAATGAAGGAATCGCGCAGGTTTTGTTCTTCAAGGGAGACGAGGAGCCTTTGACTTCCTATAAAGACAAGAAAGGAAAGTATCAGGGTCAGGTTGGCGTGACGCTGCCGAAACTCTGACCCCGTGAGTTCTTCGCCTTAAATGGTGAAGCAGCCGTTCCTGTTGTCGGAAGCGAAGCAGCTCATGCGCGGAGTGCCCGTGGTGGTGATTACTGAGACGTCCCAGTAGTTCAGACTCCACTCGGCATTCTGCGGAACGTGATTTCCCTTGCAGGCGTTCTGCTTTTTTAACGAGCCGGAGAAATCCGTCGGCAGGATCAGCCATGGAAGCGCGACGTTGGTCCCAGTGAGTGACGTGCTGAAGACGCCAGACTCCACCCTGAACGTGCGAAGCTGCGTAGTTTCGCTCGACTGAACCCGCCCGTTTTTGGGATTGACGCAGTCATAGCTGACGTCGAGCAATGCCGTTGCAGACAGATTGACCACTTCCTGAGCGGGATTGCTGATGTTCCAGCTGCAGTTGACGATGCCGGTCACGGAGCTCGTGAGCGTGCAGGACGCAGAGTTGAACGTGACGAGCGTTGGATCTACAACGGCAGCGGTGCCGAGCGATTCCATCGTCGTAACATTGGTTGGAGTGGTCGGCGATTCACTACACGCGCCGAGGGCAAGAGCAGCCAGCGTGAGTACGGTTGAGCGTCGAAGGCTGTGCATTTGTTGCTCCGTCGAGAGGGTTGTGCATCGAAGCTTTATATCCATTGCACCTGAACGACGATTAGTCAACGACAGCGTTTCTTCGCTCTCGAAAGTAATATCGAGAGTCTAAGCAAGCCTTCTTTTCTTTTTTGTTGCACGAACGGGGTCGTTGCACGGGACCAGCTCCGGTCGTAGTATCGCGGCGAGGTCGTCCGAACGAATCCACCGGAGAACACGGTGAGCCAGAAGCAGCGCAAGAGAAAAGCGCGTCAGCAGGCTCAGAGCACTGCACCGCGCACGCCGATGGCCGAGCCTTTCGCTCAGGCTCAGACCGATTTGTATACCCTCCCAGTACTTGGGATTACCTCGGGTCTCATCGTACTCGTTGCCGCGATATACGCTCAAGTGCGGAGCTTCGAGTTCGTATACCTCGACGATCACTTGTACGTGTACGAGAACGCCTTCGTTCTAAAGGGGCTGTCGCTCGGTGGAATCAAGTGGGCGTTGACGACAAATGCCGCTGGGAACTGGCATCCGCTGACCTGGATCTCGCACATGATCGACGTATCGCTTTTCGGAAAGGATCCCGGTCTTCACCACGTAACGAGCGCGGTGATCCATGCGATCAACAGCGCGCTGCTTTTTCTTCTGCTGTGTCGGCTCACCGGAAGGACGTGGCTTAGCGCCATCGTCGCTGCGCTGTTCGCCATTCATCCGCTGCATGTCGAGTCAGTCGCGTGGGTGTCCGAGCGGAAAGATGTGCTCAGCACATTCTTCTGGTTCGTTACCATTCACCTGTACGTGACGTATACTCGCAAACCAAACGCGATTACATACGCGGGGGTAATCGTCGGCCTCGCGCTTGGGCTCATGTCAAAGCCGATGGTGGTCACGCTGCCGTTCGCCTTGCTCCTGCTGGATTATTGGCCTCTACGGAGAATTCATGCTCGGAAGGTAGCCTCGATCAAGGAATGGATTCCGTTAATCCGCGAGAAAGTTCCTCTCTTTATCCTTGTACTGATTTCGATGATCGTGACAGTAAAGGTTCAGCGAGGATATGGCGCTGTGGTCAGGGTCACTGAGCTATCGTTCGGGGACAGGTTTGCCAACGCAATAACCGCATATGTCTCGTACCTCGCCGATCTCTTCTGGCCCGCCGGCCTCGCCGCGTTCTATCCGTTTTCGCGACCGTCCGGATTGTACGTTGTCGTTGCGCTGCTCATTGTCATTGGAGTGAGCGCGGTGAGTTTGCTTCACGCGCGGAAGCGGCCATATATCCTCACCGGATGGGCATGGTTCCTCGGCACACTCATCCCGGTGATCGGCATCGTGCAGGTCGGAGATCAGGCGCGCGCCGACCGATACACCTACGTGCCCGCTGTCGGTATTTTCATCGTCATCACATGGCTGGGTGCTGAGCTCGCCGCCCGTAGTTCTCTATATCGATGGGCAAGTACAGCTTTAGCTGCGGGGGCGCTGTCGGTGCTCACCTGTTTGTCGATCAAACAGACCGAATACTGGCGAAACAATATGCTCCTGTTCTCGCACGCAGTGGACGTCACGAAAAATAATTATCGCGCGGAGGCACTTCTCGGAGTCGCCTACTCGGCAAGAGAGCGGCACGAAGAAGCCATAAAGCATTACGACAAATCGCTGGCAATACGCGAAGCGAACGCAGAAGTGCACCTCAATCGAGGTGGCTCACTTTACACGCTTGGAAGAAAAGCTGAAGCGCTGGTCGAGTTCGAGAAAGCCGTCCGCTACAAACCAGACGCGGCTGTCAATCACTACAACTATGCGCTGCTTCTGAACGAAGCAGGCAGAACACGCGAGGCGCTCTCGGAAGCGCAGATCGCGGCCAGGCTCAACCCATCGAGTGCTCAGTTCAGGGAAGCCGTCGACGTGATCGCCTCGAACGCAAAGCAGGCAAGGTAAGGTTCACCAGAAGGGGCGGACCACTCGCGGCTATTGGCGTCGCCGAATTCTTTCAAACTCCTTGTCAATTGCCGCACGTACAACTGGCAATGGCACCGCACCGCCTCTCAGTTCGAGGCCGTTAACGAACAACGCGGGGGTTCCCGTCACGCCAAGGCGCGCGCCTTCACTGAGGTCTTTCTGAACTTGCTGCGCGTACTTCCGCGAATCGATGCATGATTGGAATCGTTGCGTATCCAATCCAAGTCTGGACGCTTTCGCCACCAGATCGGGCACGGCAAGACGCGACTGGTCCTGAAACATTGCATCATGGAGCTCCCAGAACTTTCCCTGCTCATTCGCGCACAACGATGCCTCTGCCGCGCGCAGCGCAAAGGGATGAATGCTTTCGATCGGGAATTGGCGATACACAATCCTGACGCTGTCTCCGTAGGCCCGTGCGATATCATGAAGCGTAGTAGAAAACCGCTGACAGAAGGGGCATTGAAAATCAGAAAACTCTACGAGCGTGACTGGCGCATTTGCATTGCCCAATGACGGCGCGTCGCTATTAGCGAGCTCGAAGCGATAAGGCTCGAAATAAACCTTAACGGCTTTTTCCTTCATCAATCGTGACTCGAGACGCTTCGCGGAGATCTCCAGCTTCTCGCGTCTCAGCAGGTCGGCGATCTGAGGCGCAACGTCTGCGAGTGGACGACCACGTACGCGATCGAGGTTGGAGTTATACCACATTGCGATCTCGCTGTCGCCAGGATTCAAGCCAGGACCGGCCTCTGCACGGACCAGTTCCTCGATCGTTTTACCCTGCCGCTTTGCTTCGTCGCCCAGAGTGCGCTCGCGAATGACAGAATCCAGCGCAGCCTCAATTAATTGCGAGCGAATGAGTTTGTATTGGGTATCGATCCTCTTTAGATCATCTCCTGCCCGATTCTCAACATCTGCGAGTGTGACCTTCTCACCTCCGACCGTGGCGAGCACGGAGGAAGACGCAGGGCTTGTCACACCCGCTTTATCGATCGCATTGGATGAATCGTCTCTTGAACAGCCGAGCGTCACCAGAGTGATCGCGAAGAAGCCGCTGAAAAAAAGACGCGCTGAAATTCGTGAGGTACGCATTAATCCCGTTGAGACAGGTCGAGTGAGTTGTCACCAAACTGAGCGTGACCATTCCAAATTACAAGAAAAAAAGGGGAGGCCTTTCGGCCTCCCCCCGTCCTACGCCTCAAATAGCAGAGGCTTGAAGTTGTGTTACGGCAGCAAGTTCCAGAAGGCAAGATTTGCGGTCGTGCGTGACTCCTTGGCGTTGGCCGACACGCCAGGTGTGAACTCACCGCTGTCTCCGCTCTCATTGAATGCAGCCATTGCTGAAGCTGCAGCATTGATAGCGTCGATGTCGCTGCCGCAATACGCGTCTTCAGCCTGCTGAATCGAAATCGATCCAGTCGGCGTCGACCCGAACGTAGCATAGTTCAGCTCCGCAGCAAGCAGCTGCTGCAGGAGACGCATTCTCGCCTGATCGAGCGCGGAACGTTTTGCGTTGGTCGTAGTCTTCGCGATGTTCGACCAGAAGCCGCCCATCAGGATCTCAACCGTGCTGATGTTCTTGCTGCAGAGCATTGTATCGCCGAGGCTGGTAGCGGCAACACCGGTGAAATGGTTGCCTTGATAATCACCGCCGAACCACGCGTAGTAAGCGATGTTGCTGTGCGTCTGCCAGAAGCCCTGCGTGCGGGTTGTCTGACTTACCTGCTGGTTGTTGATGAACACGCAACGGCTCGACTGACCAAGGGCCAGCGTTACCGACGCAGTGCGTGTCGTGAGATCACCCGCAACGTTGTCGCAGCCAACATCCGTGAGGATGTAGTGCGCCAACTCACCTTCCGTGACCGTCTTCAGTCCAATGGACAGGTTGTCGTAGATAACGGAGTCGACACCGGCTACGCTCCCCACGCTGCTCGGAGGCGTCAGCGTGAACGTTCCTGAGCCGAATCCGCTGCCGGTGAAGTTGAACGTCGCGCTTGCACCGGTCAGATACTTCACAATCGTGAGCTTAGCCGGCTGATCGTTGTTGACGATCTTGCAGGAAGCCGTCTCCGCGAGCGCAAGCGTGATCTTGTTAGGTGAAACGAAAGTGCCGCCACCTGTGCAGACCCACGCTGATGCCGCGGTGTAACCAGCCGGTCCACCCGACTCAGACAGCGTGTACTGCACGCCGGCTGTGACGTTGTTCGGGCCGTTGGTTGCCGTTGCACCTGTTGCAGGTGAGCCGGCTCCGCTGAATCCAGCGCTCGTTCCGGTTGCCGTCAGTGTCCATGCCGATGCGTTGGCAGTTCCGCCGTTGTCATTGATCACTTCCTTCACGAGCGAGAGCTGCGGTGCAATGTCGTTATTCACGATCTTGCACGACACGCTGCCACCGAGTGCGACTGTGATCTTGTCCGGAGAAACGAAAGTGCCGCCTGTTCCGGTGCAGACCCAAGCGGATGCTGCAGTGTAGCCACTCGGTCCGCCCGATTCAGAGAGTGTGTACTGCACACCAGCTGTTACGGTGTGCGGGCCATTCGAGGCTGTTGCACCCGTTGCAGGTGAACCAGCTCCGCTGAATCCGCCACTCGTTCCGGTAGCTGTGAGCGTCCATGCCGATGCGTTGGCAGTTCCACCGTTGTCGTTGACGACTTCCTTCACCAGCGTGAGGCCTGGCGGGTTGTCATTGTTCACGATCTTGCACGACGCGGTCTGGCCAACGGCGAGCGTGATCTTGTCAGGTGAAACGAACGTGCCGCCACCTGTGCAGACCCATGCGGATGCTGCAGTGTAGCCACTCGGGCCACCAGACTCAGACAACGTGTACTGCACGCCAGCCGTCACGTTGTTCGGACCGTTGGTTGCCGTTGCACCTGTTGCAGGTGAGCCGGCTCCGCTGAATCCACCACTCGTTCCGGTAGCTGTGAGCGTCCATGCCGATGCGTTGGCGGTTCCGCCGTTGTCATTGATCACTTCCTTCACGAGCGAGAGCTGCGGTGCAACATCGTTGTTCACGATCTTGCATGAGACGCTTCCGCCGAGCGCAACTGTGATCTTGTCCGGAGCGACGAAGGTTCCGCCGGTACCTGTGCAGACCCAATTCGTTGCTGCGGTGTAACCGCTCGGTCCACCTGACTCAGAAAGCGTGTACTGCACGCCCGCTGTAACGGTGTGCGGACCGTTGGTTGCGGTTGCACCTGTAGCCGGTGTACCGGCGCCGCTGAATCCAGCACTCGAGCCGGTTGCCGTCAGTGTCCATGCCGATGCGTTGGCAGTTCCACCGTTGTCATTCACCACTTCCTTTACCAATGAGAGCTGCGGTGCATTGTCGTTGTTCACGATCTTGCAGGACGCGGTCTCACCGACAGCAAGTGTGATCTTGTCGGGTGAAACAAAAGTACCGCCACCTGTGCAGACCCATGCCGACGCTGCCGTGTAGCCGGAAGGTCCACCTGATTCAGAAAGCGTGTACTGCACGCCGGCTGTAACAGTGTTCGGACCGTTCGTCGCCGTTGCACCTGTTGCAGGTGTGCCGGCTCCGCTGAACCCACCGCTGGTTCCTGTAGCAGTCAGCGTCCATGCAGATGCGTTCGCGGTTCCACCGTTGTCGTTGATGACTTCCTTTACCAGCGACAGCTGCGGACCAATGTCATTGTTGGTGATTGTGCAGGTGACGTCTTCACCCGGACGCAGGTTGACCGAGCCAGCGCCGAATGTTGAGACAACCGGTCCTGCATTTCCAACGCAGCTCCAGCTTCCTTCGGTGTATCCGCCGATATCGGCTTCGATCAGCGAATATGTGCCCGAGTCGACCTGAAGAGGCGCGGCCGTGTATTTGATCGTGCTGGTGCCATCAGCGACTCCGCCGTCGAATACGAGGGTGCCAGCGCTCGTTACGATGTTGAAGTTCGCGTACGTTGCCGTTCCACCGTTGTCGTTAACTACGCGCTTGACTACGCGGAGAATTGGCGGAACTGCGCGCTTCACGGTGCTGAACTCCTCGAACGTCGAGCCGGTCTTAAAGATTCCGCCGAGACCGCCGATGTTTACATGGAGAACCAGGTAGTATCCGCAATCAGCGCCTTCAGGATTGTATGGGCAGGCGTTGTTTGCTGCCGATCCGAAATTCGCTGCCGGAATCAGAATGCGATAATCGAGATCGTTTCCGGAACCCTGTGTCGCCTTGTCGGTAGCGAGCAGCGAAGTGTGGTCGGTCGGCGTGTTGATCGCGTAGACTTTGGTGCAGAGATTGTTATTCGTAAAGTCACTCAACGCGTCATAATTCGGCGCCGTAGGATCGTGGCAGACGTACATGTCAAAGCGCTCGATCGAGAAATTCGCAGCGTCTCCCGAGTTCGCTTCGTTCGCCTCGAAGATGAACTCGCGCCACAGAACGTTGTCTTCGATGAAGATCGGAACGTTGTTCAGCGGAAGCTTGTCCGTGAAGTTCGAACGCGTGTCATCGAGCGGCAGCGGCGATGCATCAGTGTTGAATCCGGATTCAACGCTGTCTGCCTGAACTGACAGGAACGGATCGATAACGCCGGTTCCCACCTTCAGTGTGTAAAGTGCGTCCCACCTCGCACCATTGATGTCGTAAATGCCATCGGCGCGGATGTCAGTTCCTACCTGTGTCGAGATGACGCCCTGATTCAGCGGCCCGCCGGCAGGAGCATCATCAGGCGCGAGCGGGTTCTTCGATCCTTCGCTGCACGATGCAATGATCGCGAGCGCTGCGAGTGGTACCACATACAACCACTTCCCGAGAAATGTCTTTCTCTCCATACGCTATCCTCCACCCCTGATAAAGAGTTTGCCGGCAAACGCCGACTTCGCTTCTTCGGTAGCCTGGCGATCTTGTCAGATCCATGGCTTTGCGGACCGGCCTCTCGACCGGGGTGCCGTTATCGGAAGTGGAAATGATGAATACTGGCAACGAGCAGCAACGAGTTGTGTGAAAAGCGAACACGCACCGTTTGCATTTTCGTAGACCAGATTCTATGTCCGCGCGGCTGAGTCGAAAAACTTTCCCTTCTCTCCTCAACTCGTGCGCGAAAAAAGCTTACGGAGCCGGAAAACGTTTGTCAAATGACGGTTAGAAAACCATCATTTATGTGACATCACAAATATGCGGGCTGATTATTATTTTGTTTCCGCCGCTGTTAAGCGCGCAAATAGAAAGGCCAGCTGCTTGAGCTGGCCTTTTATTTCAACTGTGTTACGAATCTCACCGTAACGAGATCATAACATAATTCCAAAAACGAAATTCAGTTATCGAGCATTGCCACTCTTTATTTGCACTGATCTCCTCGCGGTCGACGTAAGACCATTTTCATCCCGCACTGTCAGCGCAGCGGTAACTGTATAGTTGCCCTTCTGTGTGTAAGTGTGCGTCGTTACCGCGCTCGCTGCACTTTGTCCGGTCGAGCCGTCTCCGAAGTTCCATTCATAACTCGAGATCCTTCCGTCATCCGTCGAGGCTGATCCATCAAACGTGCAAGTGCTCTTCTGGCATTTGACGGTGAACGCCGCGGTGGGCGCGATATTGGTTGGTGTCGGATTTGTTGGCACTGTCGGGGAGACTGTCTCACCTGTTCCGTTCACTCGCAACAATCGATTCGGCGATCCGTTTCCTGCTGAGATTACGGCGCCAATCGTAGCGTTTCCCGTGATTGCTGATCCCACTTCGGCGGGCAACGCATTCGGATGATTTTCGAGATACAAGGCTGCTGCCCCAGCTACGTGCGGGGCCGCCATCGATGTTCCATTCGCGTTGCCGTACGCATAGTCGCTCTGATCCATTGCGGAGTAGATAGCATTTCCAGGAGCGAACAAGTCAACGCACGTACCGTAATTCGAGTAGAACGCTCTTTCGTCGGTGTTCATCGTTGCGGCAACTGTCAATGCAGCTGCGACACTAGCGGGGGAATAAGAACAGGCATCAACACCTGAATTGCCTGCTGCGACGGTAACAGTCACACCTGAGTTGATGAGCCTTTGAACTGCATCGTTCAGGCTGAGTGACACGGTCCCCGTCAGGCTCATGTTTGCGACGGCGGGCAATGTTCGATTCGCAATAATCCAATCAAGCCCCGCAATGACCTGACTGATCGTGCCGCTTCCCTCGCAATCGAGAACACGAACGGAAACAAGTTTTGCGGCTTTTGCTACGCCGACCGTTGCTCCTCCGACTGTGCCCGCGACGTGCGTTCCGTGATAGTTGCAGCCCGTTGCGCCGTAACCGTCGCTGATTGCAGAAAATCCTGCAGATGCGCGCCCGCCGAATTCAGAGTGAGTTGGACGAATGCCAGTGTCCACGATGTAGACGCTCACTCCACTCCCGGCGGCGGCGAATGAATAGCTCCCGTTCAATGGCAGGCTCGATTGATCTATTCGATCGAGTCCCCAGCTCGCTGCGGACTGCGTATCGTCTGCGACGACCTCTCCATCCTGTTCCACGTATTCAACGCCAGGATGCTGCGCTATCGCGGCCGCTGCCTGGGCACTCATGTGTGTGCTGTATCCGCGGATCGCTGATGAAAACACGAATCGAACATCGCCGCCGCTCGCAGCGGCGAGCGCTGCAGCACGCCCTCGAACGTCGCGAACTGATTCATCGAACACGACGATATACTGGTCCGGAATCTTTTTCGTCGATGACTGCAACTGCGCAGCTGGTGGAGTCAGCGTCATCCTCTTCGCATAAGATTCTCTCTGGTGAGTCGATGGTCCCAGGGCGTCGAAGCACGCGCACAGAATGAGAACGGTAAAAGCGGAAACGTTTCTGACGGCCCATACTGGATGCGGCTTGCGCATTGCTGTTTTTCCTCGCGTGTTCGTTCGGCAGCCCGACTGGCGTGGCGGTCATCACTCCGCTGTAGCCTCGTGGCTTTGCGTCACCGCCTTTCGACAGTTTTGCCCTTGTCGCGACCCCTCGAGAGGAGCGCGTTCCCTTCTCTTTGCCTTACGACGAATTACCAAGCGAACCGCAACTTATTTATCACGAAAACAGAGAGGCCCTCTTTCGAGGGCCTCTCCCACAGGAAGGAAGACGGCTTGATGTGGAAGCTGCCCACCGCCTCCTACGCGGGCAGCGCGCGTTTGAATGCGCGCTACTTTCCGTTGTTCTTGATCGATACTGTCTTGTACGTCGTGTTCTTGAGTCCAGCTGCATCCGACACAGTCAATCCAACCGTCACGCTGTAGTTGCCCTTCTGCGTGTAGTTGTGAGTCGTGTACGGGCTCGCCGCGCTTGCGCTCGAGCTTCCGTCACCAAACGTCCACTGATAGCTCGTCACGCCCTGGTCATCGCTCGAAGCAGATCCATCGAAGCTGCATGATCCCTTCTGGCACGATACACTGAAGCTCGGTGTCGGCGCTGCATTAGGAGCTGGCGCAGGCGTCGGCTCCACCGGTGGCGGAGGAGGAGGCGGCAGTGTGACGCTTCCGCCATTTCCATTCACGCGAAGAAGATTGTTCGGAGATCCAGATCCGAGAGCTGTCAGTGCTCCCGAAGTCGAGCTGCTCATGATCGCCGATGCAACTTCAGCAGGCGATGCAGACGGATTTGCCTGGAGATAAAGAGCTGCTGCACCCGCAACGTGCGGCGTTGCCATCGACGTTCCATTCGAATAACCCATCGAGTAGTCGTCGGTGTTCATTGCCGAGTAGATGCTGCTGCCAGGCGCGAACAGATCGACGCATGTGCCGTAGTTGGAGTACGAGGCCTGAGTATCAGTGTTGGTCGTTGCGCCAACGGTGATTGCGCTCGCAGCGCTTGC
>DASUXX010000450.1:0-3945 GCA_036377755.1 Gemmatimonadaceae bacterium | reverse complement strand
CTGGCAACTGGCAACTTCCCTTCTGGCAACCACGATCTGGTGTGTCTCTGAATTGAGTAACGCCTTCGTAAACGTCTAGCCATCTCGCGCCTGAAGAATACATTCGTTCTCCAATGAATCCGTCCGAGCGGGCGCAGTCGTATTCAGATGAGAACGGGTCGAACGCAGATGACGTAGCGCTGATACGGCGCATGGTCGAGGCGGACGAAACCGCGCTCGGTGCGTTGTACGACCGCTGGGTTCGCTCGCTGTATTCACTCGTCCTGCATCTATTGAAAGATCCGGATGAGGCGGAAGACGTGGTCGAAGAAACTTTCTGGCAGGCATGGAAAAAAGCTGGGTCGTATGAGCCGTCGAAAGGCGCAGTCTCGACGTGGCTTCTTACGATCGGCCGCCGGAAAGCACTCGATCGTATTCGCGCCAGGATGCGAAACAGGGAAGATCCAATAGAAAACGATCGAACCTTCGCAGATCTTCCGTCACAGTCAGCTGATCCATCGATGGATGCCGAAGGATCGGAGCTCAGGGAGAAAGTTCGTGCAGCATTGCGCGAGCTTCCCGATGAACAGCGCGAAGTTCTCGAGCTCGGGTATTTCAGTGGGTTGAGTCAATCGGAAATTGCTGAAGCAACGGGGCAGCCACTTGGAACGGTAAAGACGCGAATGCGTCTCGCAATGCAGAAACTAAGGGAGCCTTTGTCGATCCATCGCGGGGTGGCCGAGTGACGCGGATGACCCACGAAGAAGCGGTTACGGAGCTCGCCGGTGTGGCTCTCGATACTGCACCGCCGCAAGTCGCGAGCGCAGTGCGTGAGCATGCTGCCGCGTGCCCTGAGTGCGGGCCCGAGCTCGCTGCCATGGAACAGACAGTCGCCGTGCTTGGCGAGCTCGCGCCTGATGCGCAGATGAATCGCGGACGCGGTGCAGGAATAAGATCTCGACTGGTAATGCGTGGACGTGCAGAGCGCGAATTGAAATCCGCGCCCGTTCCGGGCCCGCCGGATATTGCACGTGGTGTAGCGAGCCTCACAGGACAGGGACATCGTATCACCCCTTCGTCGCAGCCGCGCGTGACTGGTGAAACGAAGAAGGTGACACCGGCTCATACACCTCGCGTGATACCGGACGTCGCTGTACCCCGCAGACGAATCAACTGGTATGCGATTGCGGCAACAATTGCATTGATACTTACTGGCGCGCAGCTCATGCGCGTCACTGCAGATCGCAATCGCATGCGATCACAGGTTGCGACTATCGATACTGTAGCAGCAGAGCCTGCGAGCGACAGTCTCGTCACGATGCTCAATCAGAAAGACTCGATGATTGCAGCGATGACGGGACCAGATGTGAAAGTTGTGCAGCTCATGAATCAGGGAAGCAAACAGCCACTTGGCAAAATGATGTGGAACCGGTCGTCAAACGACTGGATCATGGTGACGTACAATCTCAGGCAGCCGAAAGCAGGAATGACCTATCAGGTCTGGCTCGTCACTGACACGTCGAAGATCTCAGCCGGTACGTTCAAGCCTGACGCAGAGGGCAAGACGTTCATGCGCGCGCGATACACTCTAGACCGCAACGCGTTGAGAGCGGTTGCTGTTACCGAAGAGCCAGAAGGTGGTATGCCTTCGCCAACCGGACCCATGGTTGTAGCAGGCAGCGCATAACTGCAGCTGCCTGCTACTGGCTACTGGCTACTGGCTACTGGCTACTGGCTACTGGCTACTGGCAAAGCTTAGCGGCGTTTTCTTCCGCCTTTACGAGCACTGGACTTACGACCGCTGGACTTTCGACCGCTCGATTTCCTTCCGCTCGATTTGCGGCCGCCGCTCGATTTTCTTCCGCTGCGCTTGCGTGGAACCTTTGCGCCTTTCTCGCGCGCCTCAGACAATCCGATAGCGATTGCCTGCTTGCGGCTCGTCACCTTCTTGCCGCTGCGTCCGCTGCGCAGTGTTCCTTTCTTTTTGCGGCGCATCGCGGACTCGACGCGCTTGCCTGCCGCCTTCCCGTATTTCCTTCTTCCACCGGATTTCTTTCGTGCAGCCATGACGAATAGTCTCCTCTGGAACGGTTTGGATAGTTAGCGGTCTAACCCGCAAAGCTCCTGGCGGTTGCCAGGCAATAGTCGAAGTAGTCGAGGCTCGCATCTGCCCGCGCAAGCAATCCCTCAGCAATTCCAACGCGCGCTTGCGGATGGGCTGCAACCTGCGGCTTCACTACATTCGCGAGCCATCCTTCTGCATGTCCTATGTCAATGATGGCGTGCGCGCCGTAGTAGACGACTGCTTTCTTCCTGATTCCAACCCGCTTTGCACCATGTACAACCCGGGTGCAGCGCTGTGGTGCAAGCAGCTCTACGGCGCCGAGTGTGCCTTGTGCGCGGAACGCATTGCGGCGAGGTATGCAGCTCCACAACATGACGTTCACACCTGCGAGCACCTGCCACGGAAGCTCTGAAGCAGGAGGCGCTTCCACTTTCAACGAGTCGATGAGATTGTAGAAGAGATGCGTGTGCACTGCATGCGCGCGACCACGTCCCATTTCATCCCAGTAGTTGGATGCCATCTCCATCTTCACCGATCCGCGCGTTCCTACCTGACCCATCGCTACCAGATCATCGAAGGCAGCTTCACCGGCGCACTCCATCCTGAAGAACCACTCCAACTGCGCGCGCGATGCTTCGCATGCGATGAAGGTGTAGAGATCGTGCTCGTACAGCGGATGCGCGAACGCCGTCGAGTTGAACCATGCCGCAAACTGCTCTGCATCCGAGGGCAGCGCGGACTCGCTCAGGTCATGCGTTGCGCGCATGCGCCGAAGCATGTCCTTCTCCCAGGGCTTCTCGAGCTCGTGCATGAGGCGGCATACGAGCGGATGAAACTGGTTTACAAGTGTAGAGTCAGTCGGGAGCCTGACATGCTGCTGATATATGACGAGCAGCGCGCGATGCAGCGCATCGCGTGAATCATGATCTATCCATCCTGCCGACTGCCTGTCCGTCGTGCGATTCGACGGATACGCCTTTCTCGCAATGGTTCGCGCCGAGTGTATGAGCTTTTCCTCGAGCCCGACTTCGTCATCCAGCCTCCTGTCCAGATCAGGCTGTTCGATTAGAGTCCTCAGCGACGCAGCGAGATCGTCTTCAGTTGACTGCGGAGTAAACTCCGGAAGCAAAGCAACAGATGGCAGCTCTATAGTCTTCAGCATAAGCGCGACGGTTCGTGAGACTGCGTGGAAAGGTGCGGTGTTTGCATTTACATCACTGACGCAAGTGCAAGACATGAGCCCATCCCCAACGAACTATCCGCCTTCGTTTCTACGCGAAGCAGCCAGGTTGCGTGCATTCACGCCGCCGTTTGCGTTCAGTGCCTTTTTCTCTCCAGAGGATACGTTGCTGTGTATTTGCGCAACCGAAAATGCGCTAACACGTGTGAAGGCAAATCATCCAAGAATTACGGAGCTGACGACAGGAAGCGGACTCGTAGGGCTTCACGCGCTTATGCAGGAGCAGCGTGCAAGCCTCGTCGGCCTCGATGTCGATCGATCGGCGATCGATGTCGCAAGGTCCAATGCCAGTCATCTGGGGGTATCGGCTCGGGCGATGTTCATGCTTGCCGATCTTTGGTCAGAATCGACACTCACAATTCTTCGCGAATACAATCCTGACCTTCTGATCTGTAATCCCCCGTACATCCCGGAGCCGCAACATAGAAAGCTGGAAATAGAGGCAGGCTCCGGGGCCGATGGCACAGCGCACCTGATGAGAACACTGGAGATTGCTGCAGAGCTGAAACCTCAGAGTCTCGCACTTTCCTGGTGCAGCGTTTCGGATCCTGAAAGAGTGTTACAGGGTGCAGCGCGCGCCGGCTATGCTCTCGATTCTCTTTATATAGTCGCGATTGCCGATGGAGAGTACTCGCGAACGGTGCACGACTATCTCAAAGCG
>DASUXX010000449.1:0-5103 GCA_036377755.1 Gemmatimonadaceae bacterium | reverse complement strand
GGCTACTGCGGACCCGTAAAGAATGACGGAGCGCAGCGTTTCGCCGTACGCAGCTTTCAGCTGGCCGACCAGCTCATCGAGTGTCATTGCCATGGGCAGAATCCGTTTGTGAAAAACGAGACGTCTGGAGTCTCATAATTGACGCTGCAGCTTACCATGAACTGCCTCCTCCGCCACCGGAGAATCCCCCGCCTCCACCAAATCCGCCAAAGCCTCCTCCACCGCCGCCAAATCCGCCACCGCCCCAACCACCGCGAGATCCGAAGCCACCGCCACCCATCGGAATTATTATGGGCATGCCACCACCGCATCCGTTACGACGTCCGCGCCGGCGTGAGCGCGAGCTGACGATCGCGAGGATGATCCAGATGACGATGAAGAAAAGGAAAGGACTGAAGCTTGAGCCTCTCGAGCGGCTGGATCTCTGAACAGGAACCGGCTGCGCCGGAGCAAGTCCGCTATCGAGTGAAAATCCAAACTCGCTCGCGAACTTCTGCGCGACGCGAAGCGTGACGAGCTCGAGGCCACCCGCATAATCACGCTGCGCAAACAACGGCGTCGCTTCACGACAGATATCGGCAGCCGCGAAATCAGTGATGAATCCTTCTGTTCCCTGCCCTGTCGCGACGAAGCAGCGGCCGCGATTGTCGGAATTGGTCTCCTTTGGCACGAGAAGGACTACCGCGCCTGCATTGCGCGTCGGATCGCCTGGATTCCCGAGCTTTCCGACCTTCCATTCGCGCCCGATCCGCAGCGCAACATCGGCCGGTTCGCGACCTTCGAGGTTCGGAAGAGTTACGACAGCAATCTCGCCGCGCGACTTCGCGCGAACGTCTTCAGCGATGCGCGTGATACGATCGAACGTTGCAGCATCGATTACATGCGCAAAGTCATTCACCACGCCGGTCGGCGCGGGGATTGCGGGCTGCTGCGACAAAGCGGCGCCGGGAAGAGCCGCCGAGACGGCAAATGCCAGCACCGCATTGACAAATCCTGCTGCGCGCAGACTCTGAACGACTAGTCGGTAGATGTTTCCTCCGCCCTTGATTTCAACCCGCAGCCCGGCACCTATTTAGCAGATGCCGAAACACCTCGTCAACTTTGGTGCCGCACTGATCGCGGCACTTCTCACCACTGCATGCAACTCGGCCAATACGCCTCCTCGTGCCGAGGGTGCGACGCCGCCTGCTGCTGAGCAAACGAAGAACTCGGGAACCTCGGATCCGCTTCTTGCCGCTGCAGACAAAGGACGCATCGCCGGTGATTCAACCGCAAAAACATGGGTCATCATCGCGAGCGATTTTCAGTGTCCGTTCTGCCGTCAGTGGCACGACGAATCCTATAAGAGTTTCGTCGATGAGTATGTACGCAGCGGAAAGGTAAAGGTTGCGTACATCAACTATCCGCTCGGCCAGCACCAGAACGCTGTTCCCACTGCGCAGGCTGCGATGTGCGCGAGCGCGCAGAACAAGTTCTGGCAGTATCACGACGCGCTGTTCGCATCGCAGGACAGCTGGAAGGACATGTCCAATCCGCGTCCTGTTCTCGATTCGATCGCAAAAGCTGTTGGAGTGAATTTCGATGAATGGAGCAAGTGCCTGAGCTCCGAGCGAATGCTCCCTCTCGTTTTTGCAGACAGGGATCGCGCCTCGTCGGCAGGGGTCAAGTCGACGCCGACGTTCCTCGTCGGCGGACATGTGATAGCAGGCGCAATGCCATTGAATGAGATGCGCCCTGTTCTCGACTCAGCCATCGCAAAGAGCAGGAGCGGTCCCGCGCGTTGATCCGAACAGCCCGCAGCGCCTGATGCACCCGCTCGCCCGCATACCGTACGCAGCGGCAGGTGCGGTGACGCAGCTGGCTGTTCGCGTTGCCCCCGCTGGCGACTCGAAATTACTCAAGGCGATAACCGCACGGCGTGGAATTGTCGAGCGCTTCGAGCAATGGGCAGCAACATCGCGTGACAAATCGCGCCCGCTTCTCTGGATTCATGCGCCATCGGTCGGCGAGGGATTGCAGGCACTTCCTGTTATCCAGCGGTTTCGCGCCGCACATCGCGATACGCAGCTTGTCTACACTCACTTCTCGCCGAGTGCTGAAAGATTTGCAAAGACGGTCGGTGCGGATTTTTTCGACTATCTCCCATTCGATACCGATGAATCCGCTTCATCGGTAATCTCGGCAATCGAGCCGACAGCTCTCGTCTTCAGCAAGCTCGACGTTTGGCCGCTTCTCGTTGCGCATGCGAAGAAGCGCGGAGTGAAGCTCGGATTGTTGAGTGCGACTGTCCCGGAATCGTCTCGCCGCAGATCAGGTATTGTATTGCTCGCGTTGCGCGATGCGTACTCCGCACTCGATGCTGTCGGGGCGATCTCTCCGTCGGATGCGGAGCGACTGCTCGCTATGGGAGTTCGAGGCGAGAGCATCAGTGTTACAGGCGACACGCGATACGATCAGGTGTGGGCGCGCGCGACTGCGCCGCGCAAGTCACGCGATGAGATTGCTGCAAGGTACAGAGATGATCGCCCAACTCTGGTTGCAGGATCGACGTGGCCATCTGACGAAGAACGATTGCTGCCAGCGTGGCTTCAGCTGCGAAAGCAGATTATGAGTGCGCGCCTCATTATCGCGCCGCACGAGCTCTCACAGAAACATCTCGAAGCCGTTGAAAAGTGGGCGCACGATTCCGGGCTGACGCTTTCGCGGACGAGCGAGAGTGAAACGCGATCGACTGATGTCGTACTTGTCGATCAATACGGGATTCTCGGAGATATCTACGTCGTAGCCGACGCAGCATACGTTGGCGGCGGATTTCACGATGCCGGACTTCATTCGCTGCTCGAGCCTGCAGCGTTCGGCGTTCCTGTTCTCATCGGGCCAAAGCACACTGACAACCGTGATGCGCGGCTGCTTGTTTCGGGCGGAGGTGCTGTGCGATGTCCCGGACCTGGCGACATTACCGCGCGATTGCTTGCGTGGTTCAGTAATCCTGCGGTGTACGATCGAGCGGCGAAGGGAGCGAGAAGGGTTGTTGAGGCGGGACTGGGGGCCGCTGACAAATCACTCGAGCTGGTTGAGAGTCTCTTCGAAAAGCCGGTAGCGGGTAGCCGGTAACTCGCCGCCGATGCTGGCGACCGGACGCTGGCGACCGACCGCCGGTAGTTTCCAAACTGCCGCTGCCGGACGCCGGTTGTCGGACTCCGGCATCGGTCGTCGGCTACCTGCTACCGGCAACCGGCCAACGCCCAAATGATCTATGACGCAGCAGTAGCTTGCCCACGCTCAGCGTCAGGCGGGTGCAGATAGAACCCTTGCACAAGGTGAACACCAAGTTGCTTCACCGTCTCGTACTCCTCGGCAGTCTCGACTCCCTCGGCGATCACCATAGCATTCTGGTCATTCCCAAACCCGACCATCTTCTCGACAAGGGACTGCTTGATGAAGTTGACGTCGATGCAGTTGATCAGTGAAATGTCGAGCTTGATGAAATTCGGCTCGAGGTTCGCGATCGAGCCAAGTCCCGCATATCCGCTTCCTGCATCGTCGACAGCAAAGCGATAGCCCTTATCGCGAAACTCTTTCAACCGTCCGCGGAATTTCGGGTAATCGCGAATCGCTGTCCGCTCCGTAATTTCGAGAACAACCTTCGTCGGGTCCGGCACGTCCATGTCGAGATCGTTGAACATCGGATCTGTGAAGTCGTGCGGATCGACATTGAGAAAGAGCAGCTCGTCGCGCTTCAGTTTTTCCTTCATCCCCGAGATCGCGGTGTTGCGGCAAAGACGCGACAGCTCCCAGATCATGTCAGTCTGCTCTGCAACCTCGAACATCACTTCGGGGCGGCGCATCGACTTCATCGTCCCGCGCGCGAGCGCTTCGTAACCGAAGACCTTCTGCGTCTCGGTGATTACTATCGGATGGTAGTCGATATAAAGACCACCTGTGCGCAGCGTCTCACGAAGATCTGCCGCCTTGTGTGCGAACTCTCGCTGCTCGACTGAATTCGACGAGCTCGCTGCATCGCGAATCGCGCGATAGATCTGACGCTCGAGGCGAATCTTTGGATCGTAATGAATGTGCGCGCTGCCGACGAACGTATCGAACAGCGATGCGATGTCCTCGCCGTGGTCTTCTTCGATTCTCTTGGCGATGAACTGGTGAAGCTTCGCAGTGAGATCGGTGATCACATCCGCGTTCGGCACTGAAGTGTTCGGCGGCGGAATGTGAAAGAGGACGAAGTCGTCGTCGTTGGTGAAGTTCACCATCACTTCGGAATCGGCAAACGGGCTGGTGCTGAGAAATTCGCGAATCGCACTCGACGTCGTCTGCAATATTTCGTCGAGCTTCTCCCAACCGTAGATCTCTTCGATCTTCGTGTAGCGATCGAAGTTGAAGTAGATGACAAGGAGCTCCTTTCGCTCCTGTATTGCCTGCCTTACGGAATCGATTGCCGATGATACAGTCGGAACCTTCGGCTGCGCGTCACCGCGGAAAAGTCGCCGGTAGTTTGGCAAGTTCAGCTGGTTTTCTGTGGGAGCTGAGCGACGTTGCGTTCGACTACGGCAGCGAGCTTCGCGAGCTCGAACGGCTTTTCGACATAATCGTCAGCGCCTGTCTCGAGAGCCTGGCGCTTGTCCATCCAGTCCTGAAGCGCGGTCACCATCACGACGCGGATGTCACGGCCTTGCGGGCTCGATTTCATCTTGCGACACACCTGCCATCCGTCCATTCCCGGCATCATCACGTCGAGCAGAACGATCGACGGCTTGACGGAACTGAACAGCGACATCGCCTCGTCACCGTTGTACGCGACGGTTATTGGATAACCGCGCGCCTCGAGGTAGTCGCGGATGATGTTCGCATTGTCCTCGTTGTCGTCCACGACGAGAATGGGAGGAAGTGGCATGTCAGTCATCTTTGTTTATGTTGCTCCGCCGTTATCTCGATAGCAAGTGTGCGTGACGGACCTGGAAGGCTGCCCACACTCCTTGTGAGCCAGATTCGTACCGTGCTCAACGGCACTCCGTCCTAACGGCACTACGTACTAACAGCAGTCCGTACTAACAGCAGTCCGTACTAACAGCAGTCCGTACTAACGGCACT
>DASUXX010000448.1:0-19222 GCA_036377755.1 Gemmatimonadaceae bacterium | reverse complement strand
GGATGGTATCGAGTACCTGTATTCGTCACGAGCGCGTTTCTCACGTCGGTAAAGCTTGGCCAGTGGTCGATACTTTTTACTGCCGCACTGTTTTTCCCGGTGCTTGCGGTGATCTCAGCGGCAAAGCCGCAGGACGCGCTCCCCGTGCTCGCTTCTTCGACAAAATCCAGTACCGCTGTTTTCGCGGGACTCGGTGGAATAGCGCTAGTGGCCGTGAGCTTTCTGATTTTCCCTCAGTGGGTTGCAGAGTGGAGCGCAGCGATTCGTCATGCGCCGCACATGACGCCGCTGATACTGAGACCCGGCGGTGTGCTCGTCCTCGCAGCTCTGATGAAATGGCGCCGCCCTGAGACGTGGCTGCTCCTGGGGCTCGTTGCGACACCGCACAGCTGGGGTTGGTATGCGGTACTTCCAATGTTCACGATTCCCGCATCCTTCGGCGAAGCCGTCTTTCTTGCGGGGACCGCGCTGGCGGGTGACTGGTACGCCAACACCGTTCTGGATCCTCAAACCGTGGGTGGACTGACGAGCTCGGTTGGCTCGATAATCATCGTGACGATCTGCCTGCCATGTGTCGCGATGATTCTGCGGAGACCGAATGCCGGTGAATCACCCTGGTGGCTACCCCGGCCCCTGTCTTGCCCCTTAATTTCCGGCCGTGTAAGAGGTGCCCCTTAACACAAGAGCTGGTTAAATGTGTGGAATCGTCGGTTATATAGGTGACAGAGGAGCAACACCGCTCCTTCTGGATGGACTCAAGCGACTCGAATATCGCGGTTACGATTCCGCAGGCGTCGCCATTCTCAATGGTCATGGCGTAGAAACCCGCAAAGCTGCGGGCAAGATCTCGCGGCTCGAGGCGGCGCTTGCCTCATCCCCAATCGAAGGGCATCTGGGAATAGCGCACACGCGCTGGGCCACTCACGGCGCCCCGAATGAATGCAACGCGCACCCGCACGTCGACTGCAAGAACAACATCGCGGTTGTGCACAACGGCATCATCGAGAATTCCACTGCGCTCAAGGATCATCTTGTCGAGCGCGGCCACAAGTTCGTATCGGAAACCGACACCGAAGTCCTCGCACATCTGATCGAAGAAGCCTTCGATGGAGATCTCGAGGACGCTGTGATCGAAGCCCTGTGGCAGGTCGAAGGCACCTATGGAATCGCGGTAGTGTCGGGTGAAGATCCCGATAAGATCGTCGCAGCGCGGAAGGGAAGTCCTCTCCTGATCGGCCTCGGCGACGGTGAGTACTATATCGCGAGCGATGCATCGGCGATTCTCGCACACACGCGCGAAGTGGTTTATCTCGATGATGGAGATCTCGCCGTCCTCACGCGCGACGGATACAAGGTCATCGACCTGAGAGCGCGCGAGCTCGACAGACAGGTTCACAAGATCGAGTGGGATCTCCATCAGATCGAGCGTGGCGGTTTTGCGCACTTCATGCTGAAGGAGATCTTCGAGCAGCCTGAGACGATTCAGAACTGCATGCGGGGCCGCCTTCTCGACGAAGAGGGCACTGCGAAACTCGGCGGCCTGAACATGACTGATGAAGAGCTGCTCAAGTTCGACAACATCATCATCACCGCCTGCGGCACCAGCTGGCACTCGGCCCTCATCGGCGAGCACATGATGGAGGAGCACACGCGCATTCCCGTCGAAGTGGAATACGCATCAGAGTTCCGGTACCGCAATCCGATCGTGAACGACCGCACGCTTTGCATCGTGATATCGCAGTCGGGCGAAACGGCAGACACACTTGCAGCGATGCGTGAGGCGAAGAACCGCGGTGCGCGCATCTATGGAATCGTGAACGTCGTCGGCTCGACTATCGCGCGCGAGTCAGGCAGCGGTATCTACGTTCACGCGGGGCCGGAGATCGGAGTCGCCTCGACGAAGGCGTTTACAAGCCAGGTTGTCGCACTCGCTCTTCTTACTCTCAAGATCGGCCGGCTGAAGAACATGTCGGTGGTGAAGGGAAAAGAGATCGTAAATGCGCTTCACGCATTGCCGGGACAGGTAAAGGACATTCTCGATCGCGCGGCAGAGATCGAAGCGCTCGCCGAAGAATTCAAGCGCGCGCAGAACTTTCTCTATCTTGGTCGCGGCTACAATTTCCCGACGGCGCTCGAGGGAGCACTCAAGCTCAAAGAGATCAGCTACATACACGCGGAAGGTTACCCCGCCGCGGAGATGAAGCACGGACCGATTGCGCTGATCGATGAGATGATGCCGGTAGTGTTCATCGCGCCACACGACTCCGTGTTCGACAAGGTCGTGTCGAACGTACAGGAGGTGAAGGCGCGGAAGGGACGCGTGATTGCAATCACCAGCCGCGAGGAGCCGGCACTCGCGGGCAAGATGGATTACGAGTTCAGGATTCCCGAGACGATCGACATGCTGGCGCCAGTTCTCGCATGTATCCCGCTCCAGCTCCTGGCCTACTATATCGCGGTGAAGCGCGGATCGAATGTCGACCAGCCGCGCAATCTCGCGAAGTCGGTCACCGTCGAGTAAAAGCTGCGAGTTCTCCTTCAGCGGGTCGCACGCGCCGAAGTGCGCGTCGGCGATCGAATAACGGGCAGCATTGGCAAAGGCTTTCTCCTCCTCGCTGGGTTCACTCACACCGACGGGGCAGAGCAGGTTGCCTGGATGACGGAAAAAGTCTTTGGACTGAGGCTGTTCTCAGATGCTGAAGACAAAATGAATCTCGGATTGTCCGATGTCGGCGGAGAAGTGCTCGTCGTATCGCAGTTCACACTCTACGGCGACGCCGCGAAGGGACGCCGGCCGAGCTTCATCGACGCGGCGCGGCCGGATACGGCCATTCCACTGTATGAGCTATTCGTCGAGTCGCTTCGCTCGAAAGGGTTGAAGGTCGAGACAGGCGAGTTCCGGGCGATGATGGATGTCGAGCTGGTGAATGACGGCCCTGTAACCTTGTGGCTCGAGCGATGAACATCGCTCAAGTCCGCGTAGTTCTCGCATCACAATCGCCACGCCGCCGCCAGCTCCTCGATCTCATCGGAATTCCTCACGAAGTCAGACCTGCAAACATTGACGAGTCACTTGTGGTTGGTGAGCTGCCCGAGCGTTATGTCGAGCGACTCGCGCGCGAGAAAGCAGAGTTCATAGCGGAAAGCGAAGCCGACGCTCTTGTAATAGGCGCCGACACAACGGTAGTAATCGACGAGATGATCCTCGCGAAGCCGCAGGATGTCATGGATGCAGAAGAAATGATTCGTCGGCTTAGTGGACGGTCGCACACCGTGATGACTGCGGTTGCAGCGTCCTACGCCGGCCGAACAGTTTCCGGTGTCGAGCTCGTCGATGTCACGTTCCGCCCTCTCGACGACGACGAGATTCGCAGGTACGTCGCGACTGGTGAGCCGATGGACAAAGCCGGCGCGTACGGAATACAGGGATACGGCGCAACGATAGTTCGCCGCATCGATGGTGATTATTTCGCTGTCATGGGACTTTCGCTCGTGCGCCTCGTATCACTCTTCGCCGAGCTCGGAATCACTTATGATTTTCCGCGGTAGCGCTCAGCCCAGATAGCGAGCTTTTCTTCGACATCCGCCACAGTGATTTGCGGCATTCTATCGTGCCGCGTTTCCATCGTTATAGGGCCGCTTTCACCCGGATCGTGATACGCGTCGATCAAAAGATCGTGAAACTTTCGATACGGTCCCGTACGGCGCGGATCAGTGTAGCCCATCAGCGTAATGATCGGTTTGTTCAGCGCGACTGACATGTGAAGCGGCCCCGTGTCGCCAGCGAGCACGAGCTCCGATGCATCGAGTATGGAGATCAAATTGCGGAGTCCGCTGCCGAGTGCGGAGTAAGGTTTGGTTCTGCTGGAAGAGAGAATGATTTCTTCAGCGCGCTTTTCGCGCTGCGATGTTCCACCTACCAGTATCGGCTGCATCCCATAGCGGTCCCAGAGAATGTCCGCAACTTCCGCCCATCTTTCCGGGATCCAGTCCTTTGCCTGCTTGCTGGTGCCGATAACGATCGCTGCAAGTGGTCTGTTGAACTGCGAGCGAAACTCCTGCTGCCACGCCCGCTCCGATTGGTATGGACCGATCTTCCATTCGACCGGCTCGGGACTGATCCCAAGATGATGGAGAAACTCGAAGTACTGATCCTGGACATGCTGCACCGGATGAGCAGCGATGCGCTCATTGGTGAAAATCCAGTTTGCGTCCCGCGCGCGGGCCCAGTTGAAACCGAGCTTGCGTGGCGCGCCTGAGAATGCCGTGATGACTCCCGCCTTGAAGTATACCTGGAGATCGATCAGCAGGTCGAAGTGACGCTCGCGGAGCTGCCCGATCACCTCCCGCATTGCGGCAACTCCTTTCGACCTGTCGAAGATGATCACTTCATCGACAGCCTCGTGATCGCGAACGAGAGTCGCAGGGACGGGTTGAAGAACCCATGTAATCCACGAGTCAGGATTGCTGCGCTTGATTGCATTGATGACAGGCAGAACGTGCACCGCATCACCAACGGCGCTCATCATCACAATGCAGATCCGCGTCGGTGCCGTGCTCACTCCACAGGCTCGGCGGCTGCGGACCGCATTGTGTCCATGTCCGACTGACTCACAGGAAGCGATTCAGTCTCCTTCAATTTCACCAGTGAGCGCTCGAGTCTCGTGATGTTCGCATTTGCAACCATAGGATCGCCGGGAACGTGAAATCTTATCCTGTCGACATCGAGCACGTATGCGTGCGCGCCAGTATCGGTGTCCCATGCGATCAGCACATTGCGCGCATTGAGGTCAGGATGATGCGCACCAGACCTCGCGAGCAGGGCGAGAAGCTTACCCGTAGCGCGCAGGCACGAGTCGCGATGATCACCGCTCTCGACTTCGCGAAGAACAATGGAAAGATCGTGACTTTCTGGAATCTCGCGTGTCGCAACATCGCTGCGCCGGAGAATCTGGCCAGCCGGGTAACTCACTATGGCGACAACTTCAGGAGTAGGAACTCCTGACAGCTTGAGCCGCAATGAATTCACGAGCTCACGGAGGCCGCGTGTAGGGGGAAAGAAAAGATCCGAGCCTGTGCGTGCGAGCAGGCCACCGCGCATCGCGTGACGGACTACGACACTGCCGCACCCGGTGCCCAGGCTGATACCATATGCAGTTGCTCGACCCCTGAACTTGCGCGCGTCGGGTTGACGCCTGGCATATGAGTAAAGCGTTTCGCTCTCGAGAATTGCGTTGAGAGCCGCCTGGCATCCTTCGATGACGAGCCCTCGCGCTCCGTTCACGCGAAAGCGCGCATAACCGGGTACTGAGACCGTGATCGCCACCTATTGTGTCGCCCGCGCCTGCCCGATTGCCGACAACAATGCGCGTGCCTTACTCTCAGTCTCTTCCCATTCAGTTGCACCGACTGAATCTGCAACGATTCCCGCGCCTGCCTGTACCGATGCGATTCCATCCGTAATCACGCATGTGCGGATGGTTATTGCGAGATCCATTCTCGCACCGCCGCCGGCGATGTAGCCGACTGCCCCGGCATATGCTCCACGCGATACAGGCTCGAGCTCGTCGATTATCTCCATTGCTCTCACCTTTGGCGCGCCCGTCATCGTGCCCGCAGGGAATGTTGCGCGAAATACATCCATTGCCGTTCGCTGGCGATCGAGCGTTCCTTCGACCTGACTCACGATGTGCAGAACGTGCGAATATTTCTCGATTCGCATGAGATCTGTCACTTCTACCGTTCCAAACCTTGCGACCCGCCCGACGTCATTGCGGCCGAGGTCGACGAGCATGATGTGTTCGGCGCGTTCCTTGGGATCGGCGAGCAGCTCCTGCGACAATTCTTCATCCCGCTCCCGGTTGAGAGAGCGCGGGCGCGTTCCCGCAATCGGACGCAGTGTAACGCGATCATTCTCGAGACGCACTAGAAGCTCGGGTGAGCTGCCCACAATCTCGACGCCATCGAGCACGAGATGATACATGTAAGGGGACGGATTCAATCCGCGAAGAGCGCGATAGAGTGTAACGGGATTGAAATCGGCATCGAGCTCGATGCGGCGCGCGAGCAGTGCCTGGAAGCAGTCACCGGCGCGGATGTATTCGCGAATTCGCTCGACCTTATTTATGAAGTCTTCGCGCGCAATACTCGACTTTCCGGTCGCAGCGGGCGCAGATGAGTCGAGCGACAGATATGGGAGTGGGCTGGGTTGTCTCAATCGTTCTTCGATTGCAGCGATCTCTTCATTCGCAGCGTCGAATAGCCGTTTGAGATCTTCGTCAGTCGCACCGGGCGAAACGTCGACACCGACGACTACACGTGCGCGCGATCTCAGGTTATCGATGATCACCATCGACCGCGTGAAGAGAAACAGCGCGTCTGGTATGTCAGAAGTGGACGGTGGCCGGTTCGGCAGCCGCTCGATGAGCCGGACTATGTCGTAACCGAAAAATCCAACCGCGCCGCTCCAGAAGTTTCCAAGCTCTGGAACGTCGATCACCTTGCGGTCAGCGATTTTCAAGTCGAGATCTGCCAGTGGATCAGAGAGCGTACGATCTCCATGCCATCCGCGCGATGGGGTCCAATCCTGCACGACGCCGCTCTTGTAGCGCCATGCCGATTGAGGCTCGGTTCCCAGGAACGTGTAACGCGCCCACGTTTCACCCCCCGCCGGGGCGGACTCGAGCAGAAACCCAAATGGCCCGCGCCGAAGTTTCGCGTATGCGCTGACCGGCGTATCGGTGTCGAGAAGTGATTCGCGCCACACGGGCACAACGCGTGCGCTTGGACCACGTGCCACAGCACGCGCATGGTCCATGAATATCGAGAACTGTCGATCACTCACCCGAATTGCTCCGCCACATCCCTCACGTAACTTTCCCTGATGATGCGACGGTCACATGCGATACTGCTCGCCGCTGTTGGTGTTGCCCAGGTCGCGCTGATATCAAGCCCAGCGCACTCGCAGACCTGGAATGATCCCCATTCCCGCGCCCTGGTCGAGCAGGCAACGGAACGAAGGGCGAAACAGATCGCCGACACCGCTCTCGTAAGCTACAAGGCCGGAGCCCACGGTTACCTGACTTTCCTCGCACAGCTCGGCGAAGGGTTCACCGAACCGCCTAAGATCGTCAAGGCAGACGAGCTTTCGCTAGAAGTGTATTGGCACGCTCCAAACCTGAGCAAGCAGCTCATTGCAGGCCGTCGCGACACGCTTCTCCTTCCCACAGACATCAATTATCACCGCGACCACCTTGGCATAGTACAAAACAATTTCCCAAACATCATTCGGCTTGGTGAAGGTGATGAAGTTCGTGACGTCCCTCATCCTCTTTCTGCAGAAGGGCTGGAGCAGTACGACTACGCCATACGCGACTCACTGCAGATAAGGCTCGGGCCGCGAACCCTGGATGTTTACGAAGTGCGGGTTCGTCCAAAGAACGATCGCCAGCCGCGTGCTGTCGGGGCTGTTTATATCGACAGGGAGAGCGGTGAAGTAGTCAGAATGGCGTTTAGCTTTACGAGAGCTGCGCTGATCGATAAAGAGCTCGAAGACGTGAGTGTCGTATTGGAAAACGGTCTTATCGACGGCCGGTTCTGGCTTCCGCGGAGACAGGAGATCGAGATCCGCCGGACGGGCACATGGCTCGACTATCCTGCGCGCGGGATAATTCGAGGCCGGTGGGAAATCTGCTGCTATGAAGTCAATCGTCCGATGCCGCCGGGAATATTCAGCGGACCGGAGATCGCTCTCGCTCCGCGCGGAACTCCTCTGCCGGTTCCATTTACTGGCAGCGTGCTCGACTCGCTTCCTCCTGATGTACGAGCGGTTACGGACGCAGATGTCGCAAAAGTTCAGGAAGAAGCGCGCGCGCTGGTGAGGGGGCAGGCACTCGCACGAACACGATCCACGTCGCTCGCAGCACGAAGTGTCACAGATTTCATACGCTTTAATAGAGTCGAAGGCCTCGCAACTGGCATTGGATTCACACAACGGCTGGGCGAAGGATTCTCTGTCATTGGTCGGGCACGCTATGGAATCTCCGATGACCGGTTGAAGGGACGAGGCGGCCTATCGTTCAGGAGAGCGAGTGGCGCGGGCTTCGACTTCCGGGGCTACGATGACTTCGCTGATGCAGGTGACGTAAAAGAGACGTCGGGCGTCGTGAGCAGCATCGGAGCGCAGGAATTCGGGACGGATCTCACAGAACCATATAGAGCGCGCGGCGCATCTCTTACTGTTCGCTCGCGGCCTATGATCGGGTGGACTTTATCGGTGGGTGGCGCGATTGAAAGCCAGAATTCTCTCTCTGTTCACGCTACTCCTGTTACAGGCACGTTCGAGCCCACTATCGCAGCTTCGACGACGCGTGAGAGGCGCGTGACCGCTGCATTGGATCGCCCAACGCGTCTTGGACCGTTCGGGTTCGAAACACAAATGCATCTCGATGCGTCGCTGATTCAGTTCCGGGATTCGAGCGAATCATATCGTGACATGAGTCGCGCGTCGCTGAGTGTGAATGCTGAGCGACCAGTATCATCGGGGCGAATTGTTTCGCGAACCTATGCGGCCTGGCTTGCCGGAGGGGACTCGGTGCCAAGACAGCACCTGGCATATGTCGGCGGACCGACTTCGGCTCCGGGATATAGATATCATCAATTCGCAGGTCGAGCTGCAGTCAGCCAGCGCGTCGAGATTCAAATCCCGGTTCCATTTGCTTCATTCTCGCTCGGCCGCTACGGCCGCACGCCGGCGTCGATCACTCTTGCTCCATATGCAAACGCTGCGTGGATCGATCGTGCTGGCTGGCACCCATCCATTGGGACAGGGGTTCTTTCGTTGTTCGACTTGCTGCGCATCGACGTTGCGCGCGGACTGCGCGACGGCCGTTGGACGTTCAGCGCTGATGTAACGCGAGACTTCTGGTCGATACTCTAGAGCTGCGAACTCAAACCCTGTATAGGCGTCGATCGACACCGATTTGACCGGTGCACACCGCAAAATCAGAAAACCAGAAAGCCAGAAAGCCAGAAAACCAGGGATAGGCACGGACACTCACGGACAAGCACGGGCACGCACGGACAAAACCACTACGACAAAAGAGGGACGAAAAAATAAAAAACAAAGAATTGGGTTTTGGTCGTCGCTTGTATGATTGGCCGTCACGTTTCGTCCGTGAGTGTCCGTGCGTGAATGTGCTTGTCCGTGCCTACACCTGGTTTTGCAGTTTCGGTGTGCATCGCGGCAATCGGCGTGCATCGGTCCCTAGCGGGTTTTGTCCTTAGTCCTGTCCGCGAGTGACCGTCCAACCCGCGAGTGTCCGCGGCAGCTCGACTATGCTACGGATCTTTGAGTCGACAAGTCGTCGCCAGCTTCGGGAGACACCCCGGACAACAGGCGAAGAAATGGTGAGAACCGCACCACACTGCTGACGCATTCAAAGTCCGCGCTCACGATGTTGCCGCGATGGTCGATCGATGGGTTCTCCCGATCATTGCTGATCTCACTTCACCTGAAACTGCGGATCAGATCGAAAAGTCCGGCGCGCTCAGCGCGTGGGAAGAAGCAGCGCGATTAAGGGTCCTCCCGGAGGATGTGCTGCTCCGCGCGATCTCGAAAAAACTCAGCACGCCGATCGCATCGTCTCTTTCAGTCAGTGAGGATGCTCGCGCGCTCGTACCTGAACGAATTGCACGGAAATATCGCGTGCTGCCCCTGAGCGCCTCCTCACACACGCTCGATGTCGCGACGTCCAATCCGTGGGATCTCGATGCTGAACGGTCGGTCGCGTTCGTGAGCGGCAGATCCGTTCGCATGTGGCTCGCTGCGCCTCATGCAATTCGCGACGCCCTGGACTCCGCTTACTCAAACGATCTCGTTCGGCAGCTTGCCTCACAGCCAGTAGTAAGGCTCGTCGATCGAATCGTCACGTCGGGAATAGAGCAGGGCGCAAGTGACATTCATCTCGAGCCCGAAGAAGACGGCATCGCCGTGAGATACCGTATCGATGGGCTTCTGCGACATATGATGATCCTCCCGAAAGCCGTCGGCGTCCCGCTGGTTTCACGCATCAAGATCATGGCAAAGCTCGACATCGCCGACCGGCTGCGCCCTCAGGGCGGACACGCTTCGGTGTATTCGAGCGGTAAACGTATCGATCTACGCGTCTCGACATTGCCTGCATCGCACGGCGAGAAAGTCGTCATTCGCGTGCTCGATCCACGGAGTGCGATCAGGTCGCTCGACTCACTCGGCCTCGCAGAATCTGATGCGTCGAGATTGTCACAGCTTCTCGATATCCGTGAGGGGCTCGTACTTGTGACCGGCCCGACGGGATCCGGCAAGACGACAACTCTGTACGCGGCGCTGCGACAGATAAAGCAGCGTGGCCTCAACATCATCACGGTGGAGGATCCAGTCGAGTATCGCATTCCCGGAATCGTGCAGGTGCAGATCAACGAGAAAGCAGGGCTGACATTCGCCGCCGCACTGCGATCGATCCTCCGGCAGGATCCCGATGTCGTACTGATCGGAGAGATACGCGATCGCGAAACAGCTGCAATCGCAATTCAGGCGGCGCTCACCGGGCATCTCGTGTTCGCGACGCTGCACACGAACGACGCGTGCAGCTCCATCACGCGTCTCATCGACCTTGGAATCGACACCGCACGGCTCGCAGTCGCGCTGAAAGGAATAATTGCGCAGCGACTGGTCCGTCGACTTTGCGCCGAGTGCCGCATCGTTGCGAATGACGGAGTGCCGGCGCAAATCAGGGCAACAGTATCAACAGACCTGATGGTGTATACTGCGGTCGGCTGCGAAGGCTGCGGCATGAGTGGCTACAAGGGTCGGCTTGCGGTGACGGAGATAGTGCTTGCCGATGATAAGCTCGAGCGGGCTATCGCTTCAGGCGCATCCGTCGATGCCTTGACGTCAATCGCACGCACTGCTGGTTGCCAGTCATTATGGGAATCCGGGGTTGCTCACCTTGCCCAAGGAGATACCACTGGCGACGAGCTGCTGCGCGTACTGGAACAGGGCGCGCCAGGCAGTCGTCATGCGGGCCCGGACATCGAGACTCGCACGATTGCGGCTGTTGAGTTTGATTCAGCAGATGATGCAGAACCGACTGTCGTGACAGCCGTCATCCCCGGAGTGGTAGACGTCTATGTGATCCGTCCTCTCGAGGATGGATGGAAAGTGCTTACCGTGCAGCGGGCGGATGATACGCGCTGTCCCGGCGCATGGGAAACAGTTCATGGAAGATTGAATCCAAATGAGCGTCCTGAAGATGGAGCAGTGCGTGAAGTACGGGAGGAGACCGGTCTCGCGGTAGCGCGACTCTACAATGTCACCGTGCAGCCGTTCTACCTGCACATGTTCGGCACCGTGCAGCTTGCAATCGTCTTCGCGGCATTTGTCGACGAGCCCGCGAGCGTAACGCTGGGGGAAGAGCACAAGAACTTCGAATGGCTCTACCCGCACGATGCGTCGTCCAGATTCATCTGGCCGCGTGAGAAAGAAGCACTGTCGCACATTCTCCACCTTCTGGCAGGCGGCAATGCGGGACCGGTAGAGGATGTTTTGAGGGTTCGCTAAATCAGTCTACGGCGAGACGATATCCCGTTTTCCTGACTGTCAGTATGTGGCGCGGACTTGCAGGATCCTTCTCGAGCTTTCGTCGCAGCTCACCGACGTGAGTATCGACAGTGCGGCTTACGACATCGGAACCATAGCCCCACACCTCACGCAGCAACTCGAGCCTGCCGACGACGTTCCCGCGCCGTCTCACTAGCGCCATCAGCAGCTCGAATTCCTTTGGCCGCAATGCAACCGGCTTTCCATCGAGATACACGTCATGTGTGCCCGGGACAACTTCAATGTCGCCAAACCTGAATCGCGGAGCCGCAGCACCATTCGTCTTTGCCGATCGCCTCAGCAAAGCCTGAACACGCCCGATAAGCTCGAGCAGTCCGAACGGCTTCGTGACGTAATCGTCGCATCCTTCCCTGAACCCGCGCACCTTGTCGTGCTCCGTTGTCCGCGCGGTGAGAATCAGCACGGGAACAGTGTTGGCTTCGTCACGCAGCGTGCTCAGGACTCTATATCCGTCCATCTCCGGCAGCATGAGATCCAGGATTACGAGATCAGGCTCGGAATTTCTCGCGCGCGCGAGTCCCGTCAAACCATCGGGTGCAATCTCGGTCTCGAATCCTTCGATCTCGAGATTGTTCGCAAGGCCACGTGCGAGATCCTCATTATCCTCCACGATGAGTATTCGCGTCATGCAGCGCCTGCTCCTTCTGCCGCAGGAACCCGGAGGTTGTGCTTTGCATTCTGATCCCAGTCCACCGCAGCATCAGGCAGCTCGATGACAAAGCGCGATCCTTGCCCGCCCGGTGTGCCTTCCACCCACGCGTATCCATTGTGACGCTCGGCCAGCTCACGCACCACCGCGAGACCGAGACCGCAGCCGGTACCCACAGGAGGCTCGCCATTCATACCGCGCGCAAACGGAACCCATATCTCGTCTCTCGCTCTTCCGCTGACTCCGGGACCTTCATCATCGACGGTGAGACGAATCGTCGAGCGTCTCACGACATGCTTCTGACGCTGTGCAGGCTCCACAGCGAGACGCGTATGTCCACGCGTGAGCCCGACAGAGACGCGTCCTGCAGGCGGACCGTACTTCACTGCGTTGTCGAGGAGATTCAGCAGAACCTGGCGGAACGCTTCGCCATCGACAAATCCTTCGACACGGTCGTCGAGTGAATGTGTGATCCTTACATCCTTTGCGCTCGCGAGCGGGATGAAGCCGGCGATCACTTCCTTCACGAGAGGAGCAAGTGGCTGCCGGCGTGGCGAGAGACTCACAACAGGACGCTCAGCCCGCGAGAACGTGAGCGTATTGTCCACGAGATGCATCAACCGGCGTGCTTCGCGAACGATCACGTTTGCCGCATCGCGCCGCTCGGTGTCTGAGCGCGTGCGGCCAAGCGTGAGCGTTTCGCCAAATAGAAGTATCTGCGCGAGCGGAGTGCGCAGCTCATGCGATACGCTCGCACTGAATTCCAGTCGCAAGCGGGCGAGCTCGTGCTCGCGCTGAAGGTTGCGCACGATGATAACCGTGAGAAGACCCGTGAGCAGCAGCAGCCCAACCCACACCGGAACGCGCGACGCCGGGACCACTCCGCCTTGAAGTCTTACAGTCGCATCAGGGCGCAGTGCGACGCGGATCTTCATTCCGCCACCGAATAATCCGAGGGATGCGGTGTCAGATCGAAGTCCATCGATCCATCCCTTTGATTTGTAGATCTCGACTCCGCCTGGCGTTGTAACGCGCGCCGCAAGGAGAGATTCGTTCGGCATGCCACGCGTGATAGCAATCGGAAGTATTTCCGGATTGCGCCACAGCTGGGCGAACGTTGCATTCGCAAAACGGTGCGCGAGTGTAACGAAGCCAAGTGCGCCGACAATTTTGCCCGATGAGTCGCGTTGTGGCGCAAGTCCGATGACGAGAATCGAATCGCCATGCGAAGCGAGCTGCAGTGCAAAGTTTGGCAGCGACTCGAGTCTCGCGTTGCCGAGCACCTGCTTGAGCCAGGACTCATCCGGCTTCAGCACAACAGGGTCAGACTGCGGCGTATATGAGCCCACCTTTGCCGCGGCCCAGCTTGTTTCTACGGTCTGCGGTGTCGATCGCTCAATAATCGCGGTCTCGAGGTCTTCATCGCTCCGATCGTAGCGAAAGAAATAATCCGCGGGAATGTTCATCGCGCAGTTGCACTGCTCGAGGTATTTTGCGCCTGCGGCAACTGTACTTACCGGAGCGATGTCATCCCCGTCTTCGACACGATCGCCGGTAACGTCGCGGAAAATCGTCGAAAGACTTGCGGCGAGCATGCTTTCGCCAGCCCGCGCAGTGCTCCACGATGCGTAAGCCGCGTAATCCTGGAGCCCGCGCTCAGCGATTTCGCGACGCGACTGGCCGGTGCTCCACGCTTCGTACACGAGGAGCCCGGCGATCGCGAAGACAACGAGCAACAGCCCGACGAGTGCGGGCATTCCGGTGCGGCTCAGGCTGCGCTGCATTCCGGAATATTACACCCGGTTCAGGAATTGACGACGCTCAATCCCGCAGGCGGCGGTTCGGCGACAATCCCTCGCTCACGTGTCAGCGCTGCGTTCCGCCTGCCGTACCCGAAATACACGACCATTCCCAGCACGAGCCAGATAATGAGTCGCTCCCAGGTCGTACCGGGAAGGGCTACCATCTGAATGAGACAAAATGCTGCGCCAATCAGTGGCACCCACGGCAGACCAGGCGTTCTAAATGGGCGCTCGAGCTCCGGCGCTGTACGGCGAAGAACGAGAATGCCGATGCATACGAGCACGAACGCGAGCAGCGTTCCCATGCTTACGAGCACGCTCAGGACTCGAATTGGAAGCACACCTGCCGCAACCGCGACGAGAGAGCCTGTCAGCATCGTGCTGATGTGCGGTGTGCGGAAGGTTGGGTGCACTTTCCTGAACGCAGCCGGCAGGAGCCCGTCACGGCTCATCGAGAAGAAAATGCGCGTCTGCCCTAAAAGACAGACAAGCATGGTGCTGAACAATCCGAACAGCGCGCTTACTTTGAGAATAGGGCTGAACCATGTGAGGCCGGTTGCATCGATCCCGACAGCGAGAGGGTCGGCCACATTCAGCTTGGAGTAGTGCACGATTCCGAGAAGCACGATCGCGACCGCAATGTAGAGCACCGTGCAGATCGCCAGTGAGCCAAGAATTCCAATCGGCATGTCGCGCTGGGGATTCTTTGCTTCCTGCGCTGCGGTGGAAACAGCATCGAAGCCAACATACGCAAAGAACATCACCCCGGCGCCACGAAGAATTCCGCTCCAGCCAAAGTTCCCGAACGTCCCGGTGTTTTGCGGAATGAATGGTGTGAGGTTCGCGCGATTGACGTATGCGGCGCCTGCTACGACGAAGACTATCAGCACCATCGACTTGATGATGACGAGCGCGGTATTGGTGTTCGCGGATTGCTTGATACCGACGACTAGAAGTCCAGCCACAAGAAGAACTATCAGCGCCGCGGGCAGATTGAATACTCCGGCGACGGTCGCGCCACCCGCGATAGCCACCGATTCGCCGGGTGCCGCCGAGAGCGCACCCGGTATGTGTATGCCGACGTCGTTGAGAAGGCTGAGGAAGTAGCCCGACCACCCAACTGCAACTGTCGCCGTGCTTAAGGCGTACTCGAGCACCAGGTCCCACCCGATGATCCACGCCATGAGCTCACCCATCGTCGCGTAGGCGTACGTGTACGCACTTCCAGCGACAGGGATCATCGCGGCGAACTCCGCGTAGCACAGTCCCGCAAATGCGCACGCAAGTCCTGCGATGATCATCGAGATGACAAGCGCGGGGCCGGAATTCTGCGAAGCAGCAGTACCGGTCAGGACGAAGATTCCTGTCCCGATAATCGAACCGATTCCAAGCGTGGTGAGATTGAGCGGACCAAGTGCCCGCTTCAGATCATTGCTCTCGGCGTCTGCACGAAGAGCGGCAATCGATTTACGCGTGAAGAGAGTCATGGAAACACAATGGCTCTCCCCACGTTTGGGACGCTACGTCTCCAATGTCAGAGAAGCGTCAGGCGATTTCTCACCGATTCTTGACAGTCGTCAGGTTCTCCGGGCCTTGCGGAGCGTTTGGTTTGACGCGCACGCTCTTGGCCGGAATGCCGACATAGACGTGATATGGGCGCACGTCTTTCGTCGCGACTGCAACGGCGCCGACCATTCCTTCCTGGTGAACGTGCACACCTGCGAGAACTGTCGCGTGGTAAGTAACGCGAACGCCGTCGTCGAGCCGGGTTACTGCGTCGGTGACATCCTTCTGATCGACAATGCTGTGCGTGTGGCTGTAGATGTTGGCGTAATCGCTGATCGACACGCGATTGCCCAGCACGATGCCTCCGCGATCGTCGAGAAGAACGTGACGATGCACGACGCAGTCGTCACCCACTTCCATGTTGTATCCGAACGAAAACTCGACGTGCTGGAATGCCTTGAAGTTCGCTCCGCACTTCTTGAAGATGTGCGATGCGAGAAGTCTCCTGAGATTGACCCCGAGCTCGACGTTCTGTCCTCCGAGTGCAGTTCGATCGAACGAGTACCAGAGCCAGAGCAATGGCTTCACACGCTGAAATTTTTCCTGATCACATTCGGCGTAGTATTCGGGCTCGAGCGTGATGATGCGCGGATCGAGCGCTCCGAGTGCAAGGCGAGTGCTATGCGACAACTTCGCATCGTTGACCGCCGTCTCGTAATTGCTCGAATACTGAGGGTAGGAGATCTCGCACAGCAGCCTTCTGCACAGTTCGGCGCGATCCGTGGACTCGTTGTTAAGCTCCGACGCGATCATCTCCAGCCATTCTTTGGCAACGCTGGCGTTGGGACGATCTTCGAGTTTTCTCAGGGGGTAGATTGGCATTCCGAAAAAGTAGCCAATCTCCGGGTGAGGCGGAAAATCCTGGCTGAATGGGTGGACCTGAGATTTATACGTCGCATCGGGCGGATTCAGCGGATGTGGCGGATAGGTCCTCGATGTTTTCGAAGATGCTCTCGGTGGGAACTGGAGTTGGGGTTAACAACAGAAAACCAGAACTGCGGGAGAACCAAACCAAAAATCACTGTTCCCCGTTCGGCATCCGTCGGTCTACGAAGATCTATCCGTCCAATCCGCTCAATCCGCCCGATGAGACGTACAAACTTCAGGTCCACCAATGCGGCTTAGATTTTCAGTGCAGTCCGCCAGTCGACCGCGCCCGCACTAGTGCCCGCTCTCTCTCGATTCTCTGAAGGAGCTGCTCCCACACACTGCTCTGCTGTCCCTGAAACGTCACGAGAAGCGGGTGATTAACATCGATGTCGCCGGGGTAGACGTACACCGCACTTTGTGTCTCACGCTGATGCAACCGCTGCTCGCCAAAGCCCGTACTTAGAGGGATCACATCGAGCGGCCTGAAGTCCTGTCCCCCGCTTGTAATGATCAGCTCCATCGGACTGAACCGTGCATTGTCTTCACGCCCGAAGAACGACACGTACCACAAATCTGGAACGCGGCCACCCGATCGTCGCGTGATGCTTTCGATTGTCCTGCGGTTGCTCTCCTGCAGATCACGGAGAGCCCGATACGAATCGGGAGTGAGCAGGCGGATAATGCTCTCATCCAGAGGAATGGCGCGCACGATCAATCCCTGCGGCTCGAGACGTATTGCGATGTCATCCTGACGCAGAGATCCGTATCCGGCTGGAATGCCGCCCTGTCCGACTGTATCGATGGCAATCGGTGCGACGGGCGCCTGCCCGGAGCTGCCCGACGGCGGCACGCACGCAACCGTCACAACGAAAAGTCCGAGAACAGGGAAGCAGTACCGCACTCAGGCCGGCCGCGTTGGATCGACGAGCGATGCGATCGCTTCCGCAAGCTCGTCACGCCCCTGTCCTGTAACCGCGCTGAAGAGGATCATCTGGTCGCGCTCGAGTGAAAGTCGTTGCATGATCCCGGTTGCCCTCGTCTCCGATCCCTGCCGCGACAGTTTATCCGCCTTGGTGAGAACTATTATCGCAGGCAGCTCGATCTCAGCCAGATAATCGAGCATCGCGACATCATCATCACTCGGCTCACGGCGGATGTCCAGAAGCTGGACCACTCCTGCCAGTGTTTTAGTACCCCGCAAATAGCCTTCGATCAGCGGCTTCCAGTCAGCCTTGCGCTCCTTTGAAATTCGCGCGTACCCGTAACCCGGAAGGTCAGCGAGCACAAAGCTCGAGTTCACTCTGAAAAAGTTTATCTCACGCGTGCGGCCGGGAGTTCTGCTGACTCTCGCAAATGATTTGCGGCGCACGAGCGCATTAAGCAGTGAGGATTTTCCGACGTTCGATCGGCCGGAAAACGCAATTTCAGGAAGCTCAGATTCGGGGCGCCATCCGCCGGCGGATGACATTCCGCCTATGAACTCGAGCTTCCGGATAACGAGAGGGTCGGCTCCGGACTCGGGCATTGTCAGTGAGCGGTTACGCCGCCCGGAATTCCTTCTCCGACACCGCGTGCACGGCGCTTCTCTCGCTTCTCACGCTGTTCTGCAGCTCTCGTCATGAGATCACCGCGAATTGCAATTGCCAGCACTTCATCCATTGTCTTCACCGGATGGAATCGTACACCGGTGCGGACTTCTTCCGGCAGCTCGTCGAGATCGCGCGAGTTGCCGTGTGGAATGATCACGTCGGAAACCTTGTTGCGATGGGCAGCTACAGCTTTTTCCTTGAGACCGCCAATCGGGAGCACGCGCCCCCGCAGGGTAATCTCTCCCGTCATTGCGACATCGCCGCGCACTGGAACCCCAGTGAGCGCGCTGATCACACTCGTTGCGATTGCAATACCCGCCGAAGGACCATCTTTTGGCGTTGCACCGGCCGGCATGTGGATGTGAATGTCGCGATTGCGATAGAACTCAGGATCGATTCCAAGTGCGCTTGCGCGCGTGCGTGCGTAACTCAGTGCAGCGCTCGCTGATTCCTTCATTACGTCGCCGAGTGTGCCGGTGAGCTGAACCTTGCCACGGCCTTTCACGACGCTCACTTCGATCTCGAGCACTTCGCCGCCAACACTCGTATACGCGAGACCATTTGCGACACCGATCTTGTCGTCGAGTGATGTATCGTCTGGATCGAATGGCGGCGTCCCAAGCAGATCCTTGAGATCAGCGACAGTTACATGCTGGCCTGCTTCGCTCTTCTCTGCCTTGCGACGAGCGAGCTTCCGGCCAAGTCGCGCAAGCCGCCGTTCGAGCTCACGAACACCAGCTTCACGAGTGTATCCGCGCATGATCGCGGGAAGCACGTCGGGCTCGAGCGTCACTTCATCAACGTTCAGACCGTTCGCCACGAGCTGGCGGGGAAGCAGGTATCCGCGCGCAATCGCAAGCTTCTCGTGATCGAGATATCCGGCGAGACGAATGATCTCCATGCGGTCGCGCAGCGGCTCCGGAATTCCGTTCAGGCTGTTCGCTGTGGTGATGAACAAGACCTTCGAGAGATCGTAGTCGACCTCCAGATAGTTGTCGTTGAACGAAGTGTTCTGTTCGGGATCGAGAACTTCGAGCAGCGCGCTCGCGGGATCTCCGCGGTAATCCTGCCCAAGCTTGTCGACTTC
>DASUXX010000447.1:0-3953 GCA_036377755.1 Gemmatimonadaceae bacterium | reverse complement strand
ATCCTTTTGCGGATAACGCTCGAACAAGGCCGACGCTATCTGCAGGACCGAGTCGGCGGCTGCGTATTCTCCGAGATACTCGAGCGCATGACTCTGTCTTGTATAGGCAAGAGCAGTCTGTTGATCTCCGTTGGCTGATCGCTTGTGATGCGCCGCGATCGCTTTCTTGAACTGCGTTTCTGCAGTCTCGAATTCGCCCAGCGCCATGTATGTATTCCCGATCACGTTGCGAATCTCGGCATCGATATCAGGTGATCCCGACAGCGCATCAGCGCGATGTGCGGCAGAATCGAGCACCTCTCTCACTGTGACGTCTTTGCCGAGTGAGGCCGGATCAGCAGAACCAAGCATCGTGGTGACGAAGTCTGTCACTTCGGTTGCGCGCTTTCGCTGCGCTTCCGCTCTCCTCGCCTGAATCGTGACCCCTATCAAGCCCGCAACGAGTGACGCAGCTGCAAGTCCAATCGCTGCCGTCTCGAGTTTGCGGCGGCCAATGAGCTTGCGCATCCGATAGCCGAATCCATCAGGACGTCCAGAGACTGGATGTCCATTCAGATACGCGCTCACGTCGCGCGACATGAGCTCGGCAGACCCGTAACGGCGTGAAGGCTCCTTGCGAAGCGCCATCAGCACAATTGCATCGAGATCGCCGCTGACTTGCGATCGCACCTTCGTCGCAGATCTCTCGCCAAGCTTCTCGGGGCGAGCGTTGTCTATTCTCGTGCTCGGCGCGGGCGCTGGCGTCTCGGATATTACGCGCTCGATTTGCAGCAGGTGTTGGTCACGGAACTGAAACGGTCTCTGGCCGGTGAGCAGCTCGAAGAGAATCACCCCAAGCGCGTAGATATCGACTCCAGTACCTGCTGGCTCTCCTCTAACCTGTTCCGGTGCGGCGTAGTCCGGAGTGAACGACCTTACCACGCTCAGCGTGGATGGCAAAGCAACGCTGCCGGTATCCTGAGGAAGAAGGCGCGCGATTCCGAAGTCGAGAAGTTTTACGCGGCCATCGGTCGTCACCAGAATATTTCCCGGCTTGAGATCACGATGAACGACCAGCGCCTGATGTGCGCTTTGAACGGCAGTGGCTACCTGCTGAAATAGCGGAAGCCGCTCTCTGATCGAGAGACGCTTTTCATCACACCACTCGGTGAGTGACTGGCCTTCGATATACTCCATCATGAAGTACGGCTGGCCATCATCCGTTACGCCGCCGTCGATGAGCGCAGCAATACCGGGATGATCGAGGCCTGCAAGAATCTGACGCTCGGCCTTGAAGCGTCGAATAGCGTCCGGGCTCTCTACGTGCCGGTTGAGAAACTTGATCGCAACGCGCTTGGTGAATTGCGCGTCCGCTCTTTGGCCTTCGTATACGGCGCCCATGCCGCCAACGCCGATGAGACGCACGATTTCATACGCACCTACTTTCTTTCCAATCCACCGATCGCCTGGAACTGCATCGAACAGAACTGTGCCGCCAAATCCTTTGCTCAATCTCCCATCGGCACTGTGGTGCGCAGCGAGCAGTGCATGAACTTCATCGCGCAGCGCCTCATTGTCCGCTGTCTCCGACCTCAGAAACTCGTCGCGGCTTTCGGGCGGCACATCGAGCACGCGCTCGAAAAGATTCTGAAGCCGCTCGATGTATTCCGGAGTGGGCTGCGACTCACTCATTGGTCATGTCCCCTCTTCGAGTGATTTGAGGAGAAAGGCGCGCGCGAATATCCAGTCGCGTTTTACGGTTGCTGTAGAAATTCCGAGAGCATGTGCCGTTTCATCGATCTCGAGACCGCCAAAGAAACGCAGCTCGACGACCTTCGCCTGCCGCGGAGCAGAAGCATCGAGCTTCTGCAGAGCGTCATCGAGAGCAATGAGATCGAGAGATGTGTTGTCCGAGTCAGCCATTGCCTCGTCGAACGTCACTCGCACTCCGAAGTCACGCTTCTGTCGCCGGCGTGCACGCGCGTGATCCACCAGGATCCGTCTGATGGTCTGCGCAGCGACGGCAAAGAAGTGAGCGCGATTCTGCCATGGTATCCGCTGCTGGCCGATCGCCTTGAGAAAAGCCGCGTCGACGAGCTCTGTAGGCTGAAGAGTATGGCCCGATTGCTCGCGTTTCATCGCCGCATCGGCAATGCGATGCAGGTCATCAAAAACCGCCTTTGCAAGGCGGTTTGTAGCTCCTGGAATCCCGTCTTGTACGTCGTTCAGAATTGCGGTGATATCCATCGGGAGCATACGATATGACCACGAGTGGCCATGCGCAAACCGGTTTTCCAACCGTCGTTCACTCCTCGCGTAATTGTTCGCGGGCGCAGGATCACTCGCGTATTTTGTCTGCGGACAATCCCACATCTCGCAAGGAGTCACTCGTGCGTGCAGCCGCCGCCCGATCGATACTCGTTCTCGCTATTGCTTTGCTGTCAGTTGAAGCCAATGCACAGGCGCTCGTCAGTCTCACGACGGAAATGCACTGGCGGCACATCGGTCCATATCGTGGCGGTCGAGGCCGCGCAGCAACCGGTGTTCCATCCCAGCCGAATCTCTTTTACATCACGTTCGACAACGGCGGCGTGTGGAGGTCAACTGATTACGGCGCAAACTGGGTTCCCCTCTTTGACGACCAGTCGACAGGATCAATCGGCGCAATCGCAGTACCGCTCACCGCGCCCAATACCATATATGTAGGAACGGGCGCAGGAATAATTCGCCCCGACCTCGCGACCGGCGACGGCATGTACAAGTCGACCGACGCAGGCAAAACGTGGACGCATCTCGGATTGCGCGACACGCAGATGATCGCCTATATCGACGTCGATCCAAAAAACGCGGATCGTCTTTTCGTCGCCGCACTTGGTCATCCCTATGGGCAGAATGAAGAACGCGGAATCTTTCGCTCGACTGACGGCGGGCAGACGTTCCAGAAAGTTCTCTATAAAGATGAGTACACGAGCGCAAACGATGTTCGCATAGATCCGAACAATCCCAACACCGTTTATGCTGCCCTCTGGCAGCAGCAGCAGAGCTTCATCGAGGGACAGGGATTCGGCGGAACTGGCGGCGGCGTCTACAAATCCACCGACGGCGGAACGACGTGGAAACAACTCACCGACGGATTGAAGGACGTGATACAGGCGAACCTCGCAATCGCGCCTTCAAATACAAAAGTGCTCTACGCGACTGTCGCCACGGCAACTCCGACGAACAACGTCACTGGAGTCGTGAATCTCTACAAGAGCACCGATGCAGGCGAGCATTGGACGCAGGTGATTCCGCAAGGCGGAGCACCGGACGCGCGGCCTATGGCTCGAATCGGAGGTGGAGATCTTCCCACGATCATCGTCGATCCGAAAAACGAGAACGTGATCTACACTGCGTCGACAGTGATGTGGCGCTCCGAAGACGGCGGACTCACATGGACTGCAGTGCGCGGCTCACCGGGCGGTGACGATTACCAGCGCATCTGGATCAATCCGAACGATCCAAACATCATCCTGACAATCGCAGATCAGGGCGGCACAGTCTCATCCAATCGCGGATTGTCATGGAGCAGCTGGTACACTCAGCCGACGGCGGCGATGTATCACGTGTCCGTCGACAATGCGTTTCCATATCGCGTTTGCAGCGGCCAGCAGGATTCAGGATCTGCTTGCGTAGATAACTGGTCACCGGATGGAATGATCACGTTCCACGACTGGCATCCTGTGAACATCCAGGAGTATGGCGTCGCTGCGTCAGATCCTGACGATCCCGACAAGGTATACGCGAGCGCGCGCACGAACGTGTCGCTGTACGATCGCGAGACATCGCAAACCGCGTTCGTGGGCCCGGATATGAGCGAGAAAGGTCCGAACGGCGAGAGCTACAACCGGAACGTGCGCACCATGCCCGTGGTTTGGTCACCGATTGGCGCAAAGGCGATGTACTACGCTTCGAACGCCGTCTGGAAAACCACC
>DASUXX010000446.1:0-9789 GCA_036377755.1 Gemmatimonadaceae bacterium | reverse complement strand
AACCGCGGATTCTCTCATTGCGGGCCGTCCAGCAGCTCTTGCCGGATTACAGCACGGTGACAGCGTTGTCGCGATTGACGGACAGCCTGTGGACTGGGAAGGGCTCGTTACGAAGGTGAGTTCATCACCCGGGGTGCCCCTCGCATTCAGCATTGTCCGCAATGGCGCACCGATTACGGTAGGCATTACACCCGTAGCCGACACGGCGACGAATCCTTCGACCGGAAAAATCGACTCGGTTGGCCGCATTGGAATCCTGCCGATGCAGCGCGCGCATCCCGTTGCGATGGGCGAGGCGATTGCGTCGGGCTGGACCGCGACCTGGCGGATGGCGGGAACTGTCATCGATGCGCTCCATGGCCTTGCAACTCGCAAGGTTTCCGCGAGCGAGCTTGGCGGGCCGATCATGATCGCGCAGGCGTCCGTTCAAGCCGCGCGATCAGGCATGGAGCAGCTGCTTTTTCTCATCGCACTGATCTCGACGAATCTTGCGGTGTTCAATCTCCTGCCGATTCCGGTTCTCGATGGTGGCCAGATCATCATCGGCCTGCTGGAAGGGATCAAAGGCAAGTCGTTCAGCATGAAGACGAGGGAGTACATCCTGCGCGCGGGGATTTTTGCTGTTCTGGCGTTGTTCGCATTCGTGACGTACAACGATTTGCGGCGGCTTGTGGTGTCGTTCGTGGACCGGCTTTCCTGATACTGAGGCTGGTTTCTGGCGAGTCGCCAGCCGCCAGCCGCCAGCAGCCGTTGTTATAAGCCAGAGCCAAGCAGCCAGAAGCCAGACCCCAAAAAATCTGAGCCGAATTAATGGACCTGACGTTTTTACTTCGGATCTGCCGGATTTAAGCGGATCTGGCGGATAGATCTTCGTGGATAGACAGATGCCGTAGCTGGGAACAATGATTTTTTGTTTTTTGGTTCTACCGCGTTCTGGTTTTTGGTTTTTACCAAAAAACAGTTCCCACCGAGAGCACCTCGCGAACATCGAGGACCGATCCGACGGATCCGCCTGAATCCGCCAGATCCGAAGTAAAAACGTCAGGTCCATTCATTTAGCTAAGATTTTCTTGAGCTGCTGGCTGCCGGTCACTGGGCTCTGGCTGACTAGGGCAACTGGCAACTGGCTGCTGGCAAGACAGAACAGCCCGTCATTCGAATGGGGTCGATTGTAAACGACGACCCGCTCTCCTAAATTTCATAGCTATGCTTTTTCCGCAGCTGAATGCTCGGGTCGGGGACATTCGCGCCCGAATCGAGGCCGCGGTCGAGCGTGGAGGACGTCAGCAAAAAGTCACCATTGTCGCTGTAACCAAGACTCACGGGCCCGAAGCTGTGAATGCAGCAGTGGCCGCCGGAATCAACGACATTGGTGAAAACCGGGTGCAGGAAGCGCTCGCAAAAATGAAGGACGTGACAGAGCCGGTTCGCTGGCATCTCATCGGACATCTCCAGCGGAACAAGGTCAAATCACTCGATTCCTTCTCACTGTTTCATGCGTTGGACAGCTCGCGGCTTGCCGATGCGATAAATCGCCTCGGCGAAGAGAGCGAGCGGCAATTCGACGTCCTTGTTCAGGTCAATCCCGCAAGAGAGGAAACCAAGGGCGGCTTCGACATGCATGAAATCCCGGCTGAAGCAAAGAGACTTTCATCGATGGGGGGACTGCGAGTCATTGGCGCAATGACCATCGCACGGCTTGGCGCCGACGAGGCGGAGCTGCGCGAGACATTTGCTGCAGTCCGCGATGCGAACCGTATTCTGAGCGACGCGGGTCATCCTGCGAAAGAGCTGTCGATGGGAATGTCGAACGATTTCGAGATCGCTGTTGAAGAAGGCGCAACGATGGTGCGCCTCGGCTCGATTCTTTTTGGTGCGCGCTGATACATGTCGTCAGAGAAATACAGGCAGCTGCCAACTGATGCCCCTGCCGATGTAATAGAGCAGGAGGTGCTGTCGCGATGGGAAAGCGAACAGCTCTTTCAACGGACGCAGGAGGCTGCGAAAGACCGGCCGCATTACGTGTTCTTCGAAGGGCCGCCGACCGCCAACGGGCGCCCCGGAATTCACCACGTCTTTGCGCGCACCATCAAGGATCTTTTCTGCCGTCACCGCGCGATGCGCGGATTTTACGTCACGCGTAAAGCGGGATGGGACACGCACGGCCTGCCCGTCGAGATCGAAGTTGAAAAACAGCTTGGAATTTCCGGCAAGCAGCAGATCGAAGAGATCGGCGTCGAGAAGTTCAACAGTCTCTGCCGGGAGAGTGTGTGGAAGTATCGCGGCGAATGGGAAAAGCTCAGCGCACGCATCGGCTACTGGCTCGACTACAGTGATCCGTACGTCACGTATCATAATGAGTACGTCGAGAGCGTATGGTGGGCGCTCAAGACTCTCTACGACAAGGATCTTCTCTATCGCGGTCACAAGATTCTGCCTTACTGCGCGCGATGCGGAACTGCGCTCTCGTCCCATGAGGTCGCGCAGGGGTATCGCGACGTAAAGGATCCAAGCGTCTATATCGCACTCGATCTCGAGGGAGAAGCCAAGCGTCGCATTCTCGTGTGGACCACGACGCCGTGGACACTCGTGTCCAACGTTGCGCTCGCAGTGAATCCCGAGCTCGAGTACGTAGAGCTGCAAAGAAAGGACGGCAACGAAACCGGAACGATCATCCTCGCAGCCTCACGTGTTCATGCAGTGCTCGGCGATGATTTCACCGATCGCTGGGACACTGTTGGCCGAGTACAGGGAACCGAGCTGATCGGACTGCGTTACACGCGTCCCCTCGACTGGGTGCAATTCAGCAAGGGCGATCACGAGATAATCGTCGGCGAGAATTTCGTTTCTGCTGAAGACGGAACCGGTGTCGTTCACATGGCGCCTGCATTTGGCGCCGACGACTATGCCGCCGGGCAGCGCAACGGACTGGCGTTTGTTCAACCTGTCGATGGCCGCGGAGAATTTCCTGCCGACATGCCGATTGCCGGGGGAATGTTCGTCAAGAAAGCGGATCCGCTGATCATCGACGAATTGAAGAAGCGTGGCGTTCTCTGGAAAGCCGGCACGCTCGAGCACTCGTATCCTCATTGCTGGCGCTGCGATACGCCGCTCCTGTACTACGCGCGTACATCGTGGTTCGTGCGCACGACCGCGTACAAGGATTCGATGCTTGCTCGGAATGCCCGTGTCGACTGGAATCCGGAGGAAATCGGAGCAGGGCGGTTTGGTGAGTGGCTCACGAACAATATCGATTGGGCCATTTCACGAGATCGCTACTGGGGCACGCCGCTGCCTCTCTGGATCTGCGACAGGAATCCGGATCACGTCGAGGCGATTGGATCGTTCGCTGATCTCTCCGCGAAATCGGGATGCGACATCGGAGACGGATTCGATCCGCACAAGCCGTACATCGACGCGCATTCGTGGAGCTGCTCGCAGTGCGAAGGCGCGATGCGGCGCGCGCCTGAAGTAATCGACACGTGGTTCGATTCCGGATCGATGTCGTTCGCGCAGTGGCACTATCCATTCGAGAACGTCGAAAAACTCGAGAGGAACTATCCCGCCGACTTCATCGCTGAAGGCGTAGATCAGACACGTGGATGGTTCTACTCGCTGCTCGCGATTGCGACCGGGCTCGGCGACGCTCTTCCGAGAAACACCCTGAAGCATCTCGCCACCAACGGAGACGGTATCGACACTGCGCCGTATCGCGCCGTGGTCGTCAATGACCAGGTGCTCGACTCTGAAGGCAACAAGATGTCGAAGAGTCGCGGCAACGTCGTCGATCCGTGGACCGTTCTGCCGAAGTACGGCGCTGATGCAGTGCGCCTCTTCTTTGTCGCATCGTCGCAGGTGTGGGTGCCGCGCCGCTTCGACGAAAGCGGAATCAGGGATACGGCGGGAAGATTTCTTCTGACGTTCAAGAACGTGTACAGCGGAATCTTCGCTCTCTATGCGAACTTTGGATGGGAGCCGTCGAGCAGTGATCCTGCTCCGGAGAACCGTCCTTCAATAGATCGATGGATTCTCTCGCGGCTTGCGACAGTCGAGCGCGAAGCAGACGCTGCACTCGAGCGTTATGACGCATTCAATGCGGCTCGTCTCGTCATGACTTTCTTTGTCGATGACGTATCGAACTGGTATGTGCGTCAGAGTCGCGCGCGCTTCTACGATGTAGATGGCGATGACAATCGCGCAGCGTTTGCGACACTTCGCGAGGTGCTTGTTGTAACGTGCCGGCTGCTTGCTCCGTTCGCTCCATTCATTACTGACTGGGTGCAATACGAGCTCACGGGTGAATCGGTTCACCTGGCGCCCTACAGGCGGTCGAACGTTACCGCTGCGGATCCCTCGCTCGAGCGGGCGATGGATCACATTCGCAAGCTTTCGACGCTCGGACGGGCCGCCCGGGAGGACGCTGGTGTAAAGGTTCGGCAGCCGCTCACCAGAATGGTATGTGTCGTGCCAGAGTCACCGGCTCAGGGAGACGGCGCCGCCGGGGTGCTGCCGGGACTGGTTCCACTTCTCGCAGGTGAATTGAACGTCAAACAGGTTAGCTTCCTGTCGTCGGCAGACGACCTCGTAAAACTCGAGGCCAAGGCCAACTTCAGGAGTCTCGGAAAGAAGTTCGGGAAGGACACGCCGCTTGCTGCCCAGGCAGTCGCGGCGCTCAGCAGTGATGCGCTGAGAGCGTTCGAGAGCGGGGAGCCGCTGGCGATCTCGGTGGGGAACGACTCCAGGGTGCTCGATCCGGAAGACCTGACAATCATCCGACGTGCATCAGGAGAATTGATCGTTAAGGAGTTTGAGGGGTATTTCGCTGCGATAGACGCGACAGTTACCGCCGAGCTCCGGCTGGAGGGCCTGGCTCGCGAAGTCGTGAGCAGGATCCAGAGACTCAGGAAAGAAACCGGGCTGGCCGTAAGCGACAGGATCAATCTTGCTGTCGCCGGCACCAGGGAGATCGAAGAAGCAGTTCGCGCGCATAACGGGTGGATCGAAGGCGAAGTGCTCGCAGTTCGAATCACAGTGGGTGAGAACTCAGACAATTTCAACGCGGCGCACACGGTTGACATCGACGGTCAACCGGCACGCATCGCAATAGAGAGGGCAGTTTGATGGCATCGACAACCGCCGCAAAAAAGCAGAAGCCGATGAACAAGAAGAATCTCGATCATTTCGAGAAGCGTCTTCTCGAAGAGAGGAAGCGTGTTCTGAAGGAGCTCGGCCACTATGACGAGGCATTCGGCTCGACGCCTCAGGGCGCCGACGGAAACCTGAGCGCGTATTCGTTCCACATGGCTGACCAGGGTACCGACGCGATGGAGCGCGAAAAAGCGTTCCTGTTCGCAAGTCAGGAAGGACGATTCCTCTGGCATCTGGACGAGGCGCTGCGCCGTCTCTATCGCTCACCCGAGACGTTCGGCAAGTGCCACAACTGTGGCGGGGACATTGCCTATGACCGTCTCGACGCGCTTCCGCACGCGCGTTACTGCATCGACTGCAAGCAGCGTGAGGAAGATGCAAAGAGGCAGGGCTAACACACCGTTATTCTGGTCGGTACTGGCAGTAGTCGTACTGGCCGATGTCGTAACGAAAGCAATCGCCGTGTATGCGCTCGTTCCGCAGCGCATACCGCACGAGCTGTTCGGGGATACCGTGAGATTCACGCTCGTATACAACCCGGGTGCAGCCTTTGGCCTGCATCTCGGCGCGTATTCGCGCTGGATCTTCATGGTGCTCACAGTCGGTGCGCTTTTCATACTTGGCCGTCTTTATCGCGCGACACGCGATGGCGATCTGGTGCGCACTCTCGCGATCTCTCTCGTGTGCGCAGGCGCCGTTGGCAACCTCATCGATCGCGTTCGATCGGCTCAGGGCGTTGTCGATTTCATCGATGTTGGAATCGGTGATGCACGATGGCCGACGTTCAACGTTGCAGACATGGCTGTGAGCATTGGTGCATTTCTTCTCGCCTGGGTTCTTTGGGGAGAAGACAACGCTGTGCAGGCAGATGAGAAAATTCCTGCGCCCGCACCTGCGCCAAGCGGAGGCACTGAAATCTGAGCGCCGGCGAGCGCCACGAATTTTCAATCGAGGCGGACGGAAACGTTCGCCTCGATCTGCTTGTGGCCTCGCGTTGTGAGCTGTCGCGCACTCAATCGGCAACCTTGATTGCGAATGGCAATGTCACTGTAAACGGTAAGCGCGAGCGAGCGAGTTACCGCCCTGTCGAAGGGGACCGCATCGTTGTCGATGAGCCTGCAGTTACCGTTCGTGAAATAACGGCTGAGTCCATTCCAGTGAGCGTGGTGTTCGAGGACGAGCATCTGCTGGTTGTCGACAAGGCAGCCGGAATGGTGGTGCATCCTGCGCCGGGCAACTGGTCGGGAACACTCGTGAACGCACTGATGGGCCGGGGCGGAGATCTGTCACCGGGATCATCGCCTGATCGCGCAGGAATTGTTCATCGTCTCGACAAGGAAACCTCGGGACTTCTTCTCGTCGCCAAAACCGAGCGAGCCCACAGAATTCTTTCATCAGCGATCTCGTCACGGCGCGTTACCCGGCGCTATGCGGTGATGATCTGGGGCCATCTCGACGGCGACTTTCTTTCCATAGACAAGCCTCTCGCGAGAGATCCGCGAGACCGAAAGCGCATTGCAATCGTCAATAACGGCAGGCAGGCGAAAACGGACTTTGTCCGTCTAGCCCGCTTTGGACCGGGAGACCTGTTGCGTGCGCATTTGCACACGGGGCGGACTCACCAGATTCGTGTTCATCTCGCCTCCGTCGGTCATCCAGTAATGGGTGACGATGTATATGGCGGCGGAGGTGGAAGGCGAATGGTTGGGCTCGCACCGAAAAGGCATTTTCTGCATGCGGCGTGGCTCCAGTTCCTTCATCCAATTACTGGCGCGCCGATGGACATTCGCTCACCATTGCCCGATGACTTGAAAGCCTCTCTCCGTGTGATCGGAGAAGGCGAAGCCGTCGCGCAGGCAGAGGATCCCCTCGCTGCGCTCGGCTTCTATGACAAGTCTGGCTGACCCTCTCGATCTCTCAAGCGAACCAGTCGAATCCGCGCCTCCCCAGCAGGAGATGCGTCGCGTGCTCGTATTCGCCGTCGCCGGCCGCACTCGCTGCGCTGAAGTCGATGAAGTGCGCGAAATAGTACCGATTACGCCGACAATTCGTCTTCCTGGTGCACCGCATTACGTGCGGGGCCTGATAAACCTTCGCGGAACTCTCGTCACAGTGATGGATGCCGCGAAATGCTTGTACGGAGTACCGGCCGAAGGCCCCGACGCGAGCGTACTTCTCGTGGAGAGGCGGGGCCGGCTTGCGGGCGTGATTGTGGACAGCGTCTACGACATTCAGTCGCTGCCCGCAGTCGAAGTTGAAGGTGGCGCGCGGCTCGACCTGCGCGCGATGGTAGAAACAGCTCTCGCCTGAGGAGGCAGAAGTGAACAACACGGTGCTGGTGTGCGATGATGCGGTGTTCATGCGCACGATGATCGGTGACATTCTCACGCAGGCAGGACTCGAAGTCGTCGGTGAAGCCGAGTCGGGTGCCGCAGCGGTAGAGAAATACAAGCAGCTCAAGCCCGACCTGGTGACGATGGACATCATCATGCCGGAGATGGGCGGAATCGAAGCGGTGAAGGAGATCACCAACTTCGATCCGCAGGCTCGCGTGCTGATGTGCAGCGCGATGGGACAGCAGGCACTCGTCGCAGAAGCAATTCAGGCAGGCGCAAAGGATTTTGTGGTCAAGCCGTTCCAGCCCAGCAGAGTGCTCGAAGCTGTGCAGAGGGTGCTCGGCTAAGTGAACACCAGGCGGTACGCTGAGTTATTCCGCGCCGAAGCGCGCGAGCGGCTGGCAGAGATGAATACATCTCTGCTCGCTCTCGAGCGTGGTGAAGGGCCGGAGCGTATCGCTGAGCTGTTCCGTGCGGTTCATACGGTGAAGGGCATGGCTGCTGCGATGGGATATGTCGCGGTTCGCGATCTGTCGCACGCACTCGAGACACTTCTCGATCTCCTCAGGCGAGGTGTCGTGCCGGCAACGCCGGCAGTGATCGAGACATTGTTCGAATCTGTCGATACGCTCGAGTCCGCGATCGTATCGGTTTCGGTGGATGCAAACGATGCTTTCGACGTCTCTGCTGCGGTGGCATCGCTCGAGACACTGACCGCGGCCGCATCGCAGGAAATCGAAGGGGTCAACCCGACAATGGAATGGCCCATCATGCGCACGCAGGAATTTCAGATTCCTGAGAGGCCGGCTCCTGCCCCGGTGGCGCCGGGGCCCGCACCGGCAGCAACACTTGCCGTCGACAAGTCACAGCGATTTGTGCGTGTCGATGCAGGGCGTCTCGATACACTGATGACTCTCATAGGAGAGCTCGTGATCGCGCGCGGACGCCTGCAGGATTTGTCGCGAAAGATCGCGAATCCAGCGCTTTCAGAAACCGTTCTGAACGCGTCACGATTGATCGGAAGTCTTCAGACGGAAATCACGACCGCTCGAATGGTGCCAGTTGGACAGGCGTTCGAGCGATTCGAAAGAATGGTGCGCGACACCGCGCACTCGCTTGGAAAAAAAGTCGTATTCGAGATACTGGGATCGGACATCGAAGTGGACAAATCAGTGCTCGACGAAATCGGCGAGCCGGTCATGCATCTGCTTCGCAACTCGCTCGATCACGGTGTCGAGACTCCGGCGGAGAGAAGAGTCGCAGGCAAGCCTGCTGCAGCGAGACTGACATTGTCTGCAGCGCGCGAGAGATCGTCCGTTGTCATTCGCGTCAGTGATGACGGGCGCGGAATCGACATGCACAAGGTTCTCGATCGCGCGCTTGCAGCAGGACTGATCGAGCCTGATCACGGATTACTCAGCGACGCAGAGATTCTCGCGCTCATCGCGAGACCGGGTTTCTCGACAACGTCGAAAGTGACGGACATTTCGGGTCGTGGAGTGGGGCTCGATGTAGTAGCGACTCGTGTTCGTTCACTCGGCGGATCAGTCGAGCTTTCGACAGATGCAGGCGCCGGAACCGAGATAAGACTCGAGCTTCCAATGACACTCGCAATCATCCATGCCCTTCTCGCGCGCAGCGAGAACGAGCTCTATGCACTGCCGATCACTCACGTAGTCGAGACGTTCGTCGTCGACCCGTCGATGCTATCCGTTGAGGATGGACGTGAGATGATCGATGTACGCGGCCAGATGGTTCCAGCCGTCCGGCTGCGCGATCGCGTCGGACATGCGAGCAGGCCAGGGAAGGCACATGCAGCAGTGCTCGATCTTCCGGATGGGAGATTCAGCCTTCTTGTAGATGAGTTCGTAGGACAGCAGGAAATCGTCGTCAAGTCGTTCGACGCCGCGAGAGGAATGCCCCAGCTCTTCAACGGCGCGACAATTCTCACAAACGGATCACCGGCGCTGATTCTCGATGCGCAGGGTATCGCTGCCTAACAGAGGACAATGCAGAGCATCGAGTCGTCGTCTCAGGTCAATCTCTCACCGTCGGTGAGACCGCAGCTCAGCGCCGAGCGCGTTGATGCGCTCAAGGAAGTCGCGAACATCGGCGCGGGACACGCTGCGACAGCGCTTTCGTTGATGACAGGCGCGCGGATCATGATCGATGTGCCGACCATCAACGTTGCTCCACTCGATGAGCTCATTCCGGGAATTGCCGATGAAGGCTCACAGGTAGTGAGCGTTCTCATGGACATGCACGGATCGCTCAAGGGGCACACGCTTCTCGCGCTCCCGCTCAC
>DASUXX010000445.1:0-7208 GCA_036377755.1 Gemmatimonadaceae bacterium | reverse complement strand
AGACCGGCCGCAGGCGACCGACAGCCCGCTGTTCTGCGGTATAAGATTCCTGCAACATGCCGAGAAAGAATACGAATCCCGCGGCAAAGCATCCCGCAAAGCGTAAAAAGAAAAAAGGCAACGAGCTAAGGCAACACGCGTTGCAAATTCTTGCGCGTCTTAAAAAGGAATATCCCGATGCTCACTGTGAGCTCGATTACGAGACTCCTCTCCAGCTTTTGATCGCAACAATTCTCAGCGCGCAGTGCACGGATAAGCGCGTGAACATGGTAACTCCGGGACTATTCAATAAATATCCGGACGCCGAGTCTCTGAGCTCAGCAAGAACAGAAGAACTGGAAGAGATGGTCAGGAGCACCGGGTTCTTTCGCAATAAAACAAAAAGCCTTCTTGGTATGTCAGCGGCAGTATCAGAACGCCACAACGGCGTGGTCCCCAAAACAATGGATGAGCTGACGAAACTTCCCGGAGTCGGACGCAAGACAGCGAACGTCGTCCTTGGCAACGCATTCAACATCAACGTTGGAGTTGTAGTCGACACTCATGTTGGCCGGTTGAGCGTGCGGCTTGGCCTGACAAACGAAACGGATCCTGTAAAAGTCGAGCAGGAGCTGATGAAGCTGATTCCTGTGGATGACTGGACGCTCGTCTCGCACCTGCTGATTTTTCATGGTCGGCGAGTCTGCCTCGCGCGAGCTCCGCGATGTGAATCTTGCGTGCTGGCCGACGTCTGCCCGTCAGCACGGGTTTGATGTTATTTTCCGCTTTCTACCGTTAAAAAAAGTCACACATGAAATACGCAACGATCGAAACAAATCGCGGAACTCTTACCGCTGAGCTGTACGACAAGGAAGCGCCCGGCACTGTCGAAAACTTCGAGAAGCTCGCGAACGACGGTTATTACGACGGCATCAAGTTCCATCGCGTTATTCCAGATTTCGTAGTGCAGGGTGGTGATCCGCTTTCGCGCGATCTTCCGGAAGGCGATCGTCGCATCGGAACAGGCGGTCCCGGCTATCGCATCAAATGCGAAACGCAGGGCAATCCCCACAAGCACGAGATCGGCGCTCTTTCAATGGCGCACGCCGGAAAGGACACAGGCGGCAGCCAGTTCTTCATCGTTCTCAACGAAGGCAACACGCGCCACCTGAACGGTGTCCATACCGTGTTCGGCAAAGTCACGGACGGCCTGGACATCATCAAGACAATCAAGCAGAACGACGCGATGACAAGAGTTCGCGTGTCGGATTCTCCCTCTTCACCGAAGGAGTAGCAATCGCATGGCGGCTCCACGACCGAAAAGCCCCGATCTCGGCGCGGCTCTCTCTGGCCTCGGCCTTGGGGGAGCGGTGTTGTTCCTCGTAATCCTCATGATCGTGTGGCTTACGAATGCGCACTTTGCCGGCAAAAAGGAGCACGAGGCAAAGGAGCCGCCGCAGGCGACGCTTCCCGCCTCAGGCCCCGTTCCATCGACGACCGGAAGTGGCACTCAGGCTCCCGTAGCTCCTACTAATTCGCCGGCATCGGGCACCCCCGCACCCGCGCCAGCGAAGCGCTAGCGCCAACCTCAACAATCCGGCGGCCCGGTGCGTATCCCAGATGAGGAACGCGCTCTGGCTGAAGCAGCTCGCGCAGGCGATCAGGACGCCTTCGCGGGGCTTGTTCGTCTGCACCAGCGACGCGCCTACCTCGTTGCAAGGGCAATCGTAACGGTACATGAAGACGCCGAGGATGCAGTCCAGGATGGATTCATCCGGGCGTGGCAGTCGATGGATCGGTTCGATACGTCCCAGAGCTTCGGCGCATGGGTCAATCGAATCGTTGCGAACGCAGCGCTCGACATTACAAGAAGGCGCAAAGTCCGCACGACTGAAGAGCTGAGCGACGCGCTTCGCTCACCGTTTCGAGATCCCGCTCTGGATGCGGAGCTCGGCACTCGCCTGAGACAGGCGCTGGCAAAGCTTCCCGACAGGGCAAGGTCGGTGATCGTGCTTCACGATATCGAAGGATTCACCCATGCGGAGATCGGGGAGATGCTCGGAATTCCGGGCGGAACGGCAAGATCGGATCTCCACCATGCGCGGCAGAAGCTGCGTGAAATGTTGAAGGACCTGAGAGGTTGATATGACTGATGAGCTGAGATTTCCTGCAAACGGTGATCGCGATTCGCTCGACGAATCGCTGGTGTCGCTCATGCGCGAGGCGTATTCGCCTCCCGGCGGTGAGGCGTACTGGTCCGGGCTCGAATCGAAGATCATGAGTCGTGTCCGGTCGCAGGCTCCCGTGGATTCCGCGTGGTGGAATGTGCTCGCTCCATGGGCCCGTCCAGCTCTCATCGCTGCTGCGGCGATCTTCGCGCTCGCGGGTGCGATCAATCAGCAGCTCCATGAATCCGAGGAGCAGGTTGCATACGACTCACTCGTGCAGTCGGTGAAACCCGACGTAATGACGACAACTGAAGAGCTTTCCTCTGTCGAGCGCGGTGCCGACGGAGCGACGCTCAGCTATTTCCTTTCTCACTAGATCGATAGATGCAGCGCTCAAAGAGCTACGCATTGCTTTTCCTTCTCGCGGCCTTTGTTGCAGGTGCCGCCGTCGGCTTTACCGCTGACCGGCTGGTGTCGCACAAGGATCGCGGCCGTGGCGATCGCCCGTCGAGGGAGCGCATGGCAAAGGAGTTGAATCTGACTCCGCAGCAGCGCACACAATTCGACTCGATCATGGACATTCGCCGCGCGCAAATGCGTGAGCTGTTCAAGCCGATTCGTCCGCAGATGGATTCGCTTCAGGAAGTTGCGAAGGCAATGGGCGACAGCACGCACCAGCAGCTCAAGAAAATTCTCACTCCGGAACAGGGCAGGAAGCTCGACGCAATGCGCGATCGCATGCGCAAGCGTGATTCCGCGCGAGCACGCGGCGACAGCGGAAGACGACAGGGACCACGATGAAAACAGGCACACTTTTCAGGGCTGCAATGATTCTCCTCGCGCCATCGGCGCTTGCGGCCCAGACAATGGATACAACGGCGACACCGATCACGCTCGCTGAGGCAATCCGGCTTGCTCAGGCAAATTCGGTTTCCACAGTTCAGGCACGCGGAACAATTCGCACGTCATCGGCTGCGGTGAAGCAGTCGTATGCAGCGTTTCTTCCGACCTTCTCGCTGTCCGCCGGAACTACCAAGCAGAGCGGCGATCGCTTCGACACTCAGGGCAATCTCGTTCCCTTCACCGGAAACCCGACGAGCTATTCGACGGGACTGTCGTCCAGTCTCGAGTTGTTCGACGGCGGGCGCCGTTTCTTCGACGTAAAGGCAGCGAAGGCTGACGTCGATGCTGCAGAAGCGGCGGAGACCGTGTCGCGCTACAACGTCGCGCTGCAGGTGAAGCAGCAGTATTACAACATTCTTGCTGCACGTGAGTCTGAAAGCGCCGCTAGAGCACAGGTTCAGCAGGCAGAGCAGCAGCTGCGAGCGTCTTCGCTGCGCTTGCGTGCAGGTGCCGCGATTGTTTCCGATTCATTGCGCTCCGTAGTTGCGCTTGGCAACGCGCGTCTCGCGCTTCTCACTGCGCAGAACAACCTGCAGGTGGCAAATCAGACACTCACGCGGCTCGTCGCGTCGCGGACTACCGTAACTGCAAGTGCAGCGGATACCATCGATGCACCTGTTGCGATTCCGAGCGTTGCCGAGCTCGAAGCGCTCGTGAACAAGGCTCCTGCTATCGAGCAGGCTGAAGCGCAGCTCGATGCCGCGCATGCAGCAGTTCGTTCAGCGAAGACTTCGTTCCTCCCGACGGTGTCGATGAGCTTCAACCGCAGCGGAAGCGGACTCGATCCGGCATTCGGAATCGGCGACAAGCGCTATGCTTACAACCAGAATCTCAGCTTCCGCATGAACTTTCCGCTGCTCAACGGACTGAACCGGGAAGTCAGCGTTGCTCGTGCAATCGTCGCCGAGGATGTCGCCGAGGTTCAGGCTCGCGATGCGAAGCTTCTCGCGCGGCAGACATTGGTCCAATCCCTCGCGCAGATGAGAACTGCGCAGGAGCAGGTGCAGATCCAGGCTGTGTCCGTTGCAGCAGCGACAGAGGATCTGCGCGTTCAGCAGCGCCGATACGAGCTTGGTGCGACAACCCTGCTCGATCTTCTCACGTCGCAGACTCAGCTCGACAATGCGCGGTCAGCGTTGATCCGCGCACGATACGACTACCGTGTGGCCAAGGCGCAGCTCGAGGCGCTCATCGGCCGTGATCTCTAGGAGAAAGAACGTGTTCAGAAAGTCCATATTCGTCCTCGCCGCCGCGGTGTCGGTTGGCGCCTGCTCGAAGAACAAGAAGCAGGCGCTCACCATTCCGGTCGAGGCGGTCACGCGGCAGACGATCGTATCTAGCGCCGAAGCAACAGGCGTAGTCGAGCCGATCAACGTCATCGAAGTAAAATCGAAATCATCGGGACAGATTGTCGCGATGCCAGTCGAGATCGGCAGCTACGTAAAGGCCGGTGATCTTCTCGTTCAGCTCGACACTCGCGATACGCGCAACGCATATGCGCAGGCAAAGGCGGATCTCGATGCGGCTCTTATCAAGCTTCGCGTATCTAAGACTGCACGCGACCGCGCAGCGCAGCTCTATAAGGAGCGCATCATTACGTCCGCGGAGAATGAAGCTGCGGAAGTCGATTACGCGAACTCACAGGCAACGGTTCTGAGAAATCGTGCAGCACTCGATCTTCGCGCCCAGGGCCTCGAGGAGGCAACGGTGAGAGCCCCGGTGGCGGGCACGGTGATCGAGAAGCCTGTTGCGCTCGGTCAGGTCATCGCATCAGGAACAGGAACCGCGGGCGGTGGAACGACAATCCTTCGCATGGCTGATCTCACCAAGATCCGCGTGCGCGCAATGGTCAACGAAACCGATATAGGCAAGGTTCGGCCTGGATTGCCGACGACCGTTACGGTTGACGCATATCCCGACAGACCATTCAACGGAACCGTCGAGAAGATCGAGCCGCAGGCAACAGTGCAGCAGTCGGTGACGATGTTCCCCGTGCTCATCAGCATCGACAACATCGGTGGCCTGCTGATGCCCGGAATGAATGGCGAAGTATCGATCGAGACAGAGCGTCGTGACAATACGCTCGCAGTTTCGAACGATGCGGTGCGCAGCCCGCAGGAAGCAGCATCAGTCGCGACCATGCTTGGACTCAATCCTGATTCAGTGCGTGCGCAGCTTGCGTCTGCGCGTGGAAGCTTCGGGAGACAGGGCGCGCAGGGCGGACAGGCAGCGCAGAATTTCCAGGGCAACAACGCGCAGGAAGCTTCGCAGGGCGGCCAGCAGAATGCGCAGCAGGGTGGTCAGCAGAACGGCCAGCGCGGTTTCAACATGCCCCAGGTGACAGATGCGCAGTGCAAGGCAGTGACTGATTCGCTTGCAAAGCATCCCGATGTACAGAAGAAAATCGCCGACCTGCGAAGTCAGATGCAGAACGGCACGATCGACCGTGAGCAGATGCAGTCGCAGATGCAGGCGATCTATAAGGCGGCAGGACTCGATGCGCAGGTTGCGCGTGCCTGCAATTTCAGGCAGCGCGGCGGTCAGGGTGGATTTTCGGGACAAGGCGGCCAGGCAGGACCGCAGGCAGGTCAGTCCGGTCAGGCCGCGCAAGGTGGGTCCGCAGGTCAGGGTGGATTCTCCCAGAGAGGACGCCGCGGAATGGTCTTCCTCGTCAAGGACGGCAAGTACACTCCGAAAATGGTTCGTCTTGGCGTCAGCAACTACGACGTATCGGAAGTTGTCAGCGGACTCAACGAAGGGGACTCTGTCGCGATCCTGAACGTTGCAGCAATGCAGGCGCGGCAGCAGGAGCAGCTCGACAACGTGAGAAATCGCGGCGGCGTCCCTGGCTTGCAGCGGCAGCAGCCTAACAATCAGGGCGGTGGCGCGGCCAGACAGGGTGGCGGCGGCCAGAGAGGAGGCAACTGATGACAGCACCGGCACAAAGAGTCGCGGGCAGTCCGGCACCAGCGGATCACAAGCCGCACCTGCACAGGCCTGAGATTCCTGCAGCGAGTGTCACGCTCGCCAAGGAGATCATGCTCGTTGCGATGGGAGCGCTGCGCGCGAACAAGATGCGCTCGTTCCTCACAATGCTCGGCATCGTGATCGGAGTTGCCGCTGTTATCGCAATGGTTGCAATTGGAAAGGGCGCGCAGAAATCGATCAGCGATCGCATCGCCGGGCTTGGTACCACACTGCTCTCTGTTCGTCCGGGTGCGCGCCGCGGCTTTGGTGTGGCGACCGAGAATAACGAGAAGCTGACAATCGAAGATGCAGAAGCTCTCGAGCGACGCGGCAAGAACTTCGCCGCTGTTGGGCCGGAGATGAACAAGCGCCTGCTGATTCAGTACGGCGCGCTCAATGCGCAGACTCAGGTAACGGGTGCAAAGCCGGTATTTCCCGAGATTCGCAAATTCACGATCGCTGCCGGCCGCTTCTTCAATGAGCAGGAAGAAACCGGAATGCGCCGCGTTGCAGTTGTCGGCTCATCTGTCATCACCAATCTGGGACTTCAAACTCCCGAAGCGATATTGGGCGAGAATGTCCGAATTGGCGGACTGCAGTTCGAAGTGATTGGAGTTTTCGAATCCAAGGGGCAAACCGGCGGATTTGGTAATGATCCAGACGACATCGTGGTGATCCCATTGTCGACGGCACGCTATCGCCTGTTCGGCACTCCGGATTTGAATTCGATATCGGTGCTTGCCGCAACGGAGGAAAAAATTCCCGAGGCGCAGGCTGAGATCCAGTCGATACTGAGAAGGCAGCACAGGCTCACGCCTGACAAGCGCGATGATTTCGACATTCGCAACCAGGCAGAATTCCTGAATACGTTCGCGGAGACGACAAAAACGTTCACATTCCTCCTCGCAGGAATCGCAGCGGTGAGTCTTCTCGTTGGTGGAATTGGAATCATGAACATCATGCTCGTGTCGGTGACTGAGCGAACGCGCGAGATCGGCGTGAGAAAGGCGCTGGGAGCGACGAGAGTCGCGATCCTCTTTCAGTTCCTCATCGAGGCGATTGTTCTCTGCCTTCTCGGCGGTCTCATAGGCGTGCTTCTCGGTGCAGGGGGTGCCTTTGCATTGAGCAAGCTCGGCGGATTCAACACAACGGTCGATATATCGTCCGTCATCCTGGCGTTCGCATTCTCCG
>DASUXX010000444.1:0-2021 GCA_036377755.1 Gemmatimonadaceae bacterium | reverse complement strand
TTGACCCTTCCTGCTCTCGAACGGCGTATAACACAGTAGAGAAGACTCAGACCCGGACAGGAGCGGACATGCAATCGAGCATCTGATGCAGGAACCAATGCATGCCGGGATTGCGAGTGTATAATTTCGCCGATGGCAGCGTTCGACAATTGACGAACGGTCCGCACTATCGCCCGGCATCCTTTGCCTGGAGCGCACGACTCGCTGTCGCCGCGGTCCTGCTGCTTTCGACTCAGCTTGCTGCGCAGGGAATAGGCACCTCGGCAATTCGAGGTATCGTTCGCTCCGACGATAACATCCCGCTCGATGCATCGATCACCATCCGGAATCTTGCGACCGGTGTGATGTCGAAGTACCGCGTTAGAGAAGGACGCTACCTCGTTCAGGGACTGGAGATCGGCGGGCCTTACGTAATCGAGGTGCATCGCGTCGGCTTTGTTTCTCAGCGCACGGTGCCCACGACGCTGAATCTCGGCGACGCTGTCGAAGTCAACTTCGTTCTGAAGCGCCTTCCAGTGAGCCTCGACACTATAACCGTCATAGACAGCGTCGCCGACCTGGTGCGCGTTGGTGGTGGAGGAACGGTCACGACAATTCGTGATGAGCTGCTGCACAAACTTCCAACGCTCAACCGCAACGTGTTCGATTTTCTTCCTCTCGCCCCGCAGCTTTCCACCAAAGTGGGTGCAGGAAGGACGGGACTCTCGGCGGCGGGCGCCAACATCCGCTTCAACAATTTTCTCATCAACGGTGCGGACGAGCGTCTTGTAAACGGCAACGTGTCGACTGGAATCAATGGAAGCAAATCGATTCCAATCGACGCCGTGAAAGAATATGAAGTGCTCGTGGCGCCCTATGACGTTCGATATGGTGACTTCACGGGAGCGGTCGTCAACACGGTGACCCGTTCGGGCACGAATGAAGTCGAAGGCTCGGTCTTTACGTACTGGCGGAGCGACCAGCTCGCGCGTGGCGGTGAGCTCACCTCTGATATGTCATACCGTCGGCTTCAGACCGGCTTCTCACTGGGCGGACCTCTTCGCCGAAACCGCCTGCACTTCTTCGTCGCTCCCGAAATCCAGCGCCTGACTTCACCAGCTCCCGGCGCGTACCTTGGCCAGCCATCTAGCGCAGCAGCTAAGCTGCGGGTTACTCCCGCGGATATCGAGCGATTCGGAGACCTGATGGAGAAATATCATCTCGTCCCGGGATCTGGAGGAGCAGTCAGTAATTACAACAATCTCTCGAACCTCTTTGCGCGCGTTGACGCGTCGATTCCAGAATGGAACAGCAGGATTGTTGCATTCACGAGTTACGCCTCGACTGAAGATTCGCGTTTTACGCGGAGCGCACGTGACACTTTTTATTTGTCAGCGTACCGGTTTACCACGGTCCCGCGCATGCGCCTCACGTCGGTTCAGGTGCGCACTGATTTCCCGCGCATAGCGGGCGGCCACAACGAGCTGGTCATGTCACATCTGACCGATGGTCAGGACTTTTTCAGTGACGTGAAACAACCGGTCATCAAGGTTGCAGTTCCTGCGGTCGACGGCGGCATCGTCACGCTCGCGAGCGGAACGCCGGAAACGGCGCAGGGTCGCTTCAGCCACAACCGGTCCTTCAACATCAAGAATGAATTCAGCTTCTCCCTCGGTGATGCCGGCGACGTAGTGCTGGGAGCGCAGGCAGAGAGTTTCCGGATCATGCGCGGCGGTGTTGCGGGCGGATACGGTGTCTGGACGTTCGCGAATCTCGACTCGCTCGCGCGGGGAATTCCTGAGCGATACGAGCTGCGAAAAGATCTCGCCGGCTCCGACGCTCCGCTGAATGGATGGCAATACGCGATATACGTCGGCGATCACTGGAAACCCGCGCAGCATTTTGAGCTCACGGGCGGTATCCGGGCCGACGCCATCTCGTTCTCGAGCCACGCGATATATAACGCTGCGATCGACTCGATCTTCGGACGCCGGACCGACAGGATGCCTCGCGCATCTCTGCATTTGTCGCCGCGACTCGGA
>DASUXX010000443.1:0-15858 GCA_036377755.1 Gemmatimonadaceae bacterium | reverse complement strand
CTGAGCTACTGCAATCATTCTACCGTAATTCATCGCATGCGAAGCGACTCAGGCAGCACCACGTCAGTCTGGATGGCCACCAGTGATGCGCCAGAGCTTCCACGGCTCACCGGGGACATCCGTGTCAGCGTTTGTGTAGTTGGCGCAGGCATCGCAGGAATGACCACCGCATATCTCCTGGCACGCGCGGGACGCGCGGTAGTCGTGATCGATGATGGCCCAGTCGGCGGCGGCGAAACCGGTCGTACTACCGCGCATCTTAGCAACGCACTCGACGATCGGTACTACGAAATCGAAAAGCTCCATGGCGTTGACGGTTCGCATCGTGCTGCGCAAAGCCACACTGATGCGATCACTCTCATCGAGTCGATCGCATCTCAGGAGGATATCGATTGCGACTTCGAGCGCCTCGACGGATATCTCTTTCTTGGCGGCGACAGCAAACGTGATGAGCTCGAGCGTGAGCTCGACGCCGCGCATCGTGCAGGTCTCCACGATGTCGAGCTCGTAGATAAAGCTCCGCCTGAATTCTGGAACACCGGGCCCGCTCTTCGATTTCCACGGCAGGCGCAGTTTCATCCACTCAAGTACCTCAACGGGTTGACTCGCGCGATTCTGCGCGATGGCGGACACATCTATACCGGCGCTCATGCGGAGAAGATCGTGGACGGCGAGCCGTGCCGCGTTACGACAACAGACGGGCATGTCATCACCGCTGACAATGTCGTCGTCGCGACGAATACACCGGTCAATGACTGGGTAATCCTCCACACGAAGCAGGCTCCGTATCGCACATATGTAATAGGAGCACGAGTCCCAAGAGGTTCGGTTCCCCGCGCTCTTTATTGGGACACTCCCGATCCGTATCACTACATCAGGCTTCAGGAAGTCGACTCGCGCATCGACTCGGCGCAGCTCGAAGACATCCTGATCATCGGCGGCGAAGATCATAAGACGGGGCAGGAGGATAACCTCGAGGAACGGTTCAAATGCCTCGAAGACTGGACGCGCGAGCGGTTTCCGATGGTGAAGTCAATCGACTTCCGCTGGTCGGGCCAGGTGATGGAGCCAATCGACTACATGGCTTTCATCGGAAAAAATCCGGGCACCGACGAGCACATCTACATCGCGACGGGGGATTCCGGGAATGGAATGACGCACGGCACCATCGCTGGAATCCTCCTTAGCGACCTCATACTCGGCAAGAAGAACCCCTGGGCTGATCTCTACGATCCGTCACGCAAGAATCTTCGTGCTACGCCAGAATTCCTGAAGGAAAATCTCAACGTCGCAATTCAGTATGCCGACTGGGCAACGGGAGGCGAGGTTGCATCGACGGATCAGATCGATCCGGGAACCGGCGCGATCATTCGGAAAGGCGCAAAAAAGATTGCTGCGTACAAGGATGAACAGGGGAACGTCCATCTGCGGTCGGCAGTGTGTACGCATCTCTATTGTATCGTCGACTGGAACTCGGTTGAAAAAACCTGGGATTGTCCGTGTCATGGATCACGCTTTGATCCATATGGAAACGTCGTGAACGGTCCGGCGATTACGCCGCTTCCCCCGGTCGACGATTGATTCCCATTGTCACGATCACATTGTGACGATTTCCATCTGACATGAGCGGAATGACGCGGTCGACGATTTGTCCGTCGACCGTCACGCTTGCCACTCCGTTTTGCACGCCGTCTGGATTTCTGACGACGATCGAGTACGTGCTCGTCTCGTAGCGGTATTCGATCGTGAATTGCTTCCAGTCTGAAGGAATGCACGGATTGATCTCGAGAGTATTTCCTTTCTTGGTGAATCCGAGAATAGCTTCGAGTCCAACGCGATAGAGCCAGCTCGCTGATCCTGTATACCAAGTCCAGCCGCCACGACCAACGTGGCCTTCCGCTGTATAGACATCGGCGGCAATCACATACGGCTCCACTTTGTAAGTGGCGACATCTTCCGGTGTCATCGCATGCGTCACGGGATTGATCATGCGATAGAGATGCATCGCGCGATCTCCATCGCCCTGAAGCGCAGTCGCAAGCACGGCCCACAACGCAGCATGAGTGTACTGCGCTCCATTTTCACGAACGCCCGGGAGATATCCCTGGATGTAACCCGGATCGTGCGCTGCATTGTTGAATGGCGGAGTGAGGAGCATGATGAGCCGTGCGTCCTCGCGTACGAGATGCTTGTTCATCGACTGCATTGCACGGCGTGAGCGCTCCTTCTCTCCTGCGCCCGAGATCACACTCCAGCTTTGTGCGATTGAATCGATTTTGCACTCGTCGCTTTCATGTGACCCAAGCGGTGCACCATCATCGTAGTACGCGCGACGATACCACTCCCCATCCCACGCCGACGATTCAATGGCATCGACATAGCGTTGGGCAATACCACGGAACTCATCGGCCGTTGCAGTATCATTACGCCGTTCACAATTGTCCGCAAAGCGCCGCAGCGTAAGCGTCAGAAACCACGCGAGCCACACACTCTCGCCATGACCATGCACACCAACGCGATTCATTCCGTCGTTCCAGTCACCAGATCCAATTAGTGGCAGGCCGTGCTCGCCAGATGTGCAGGCCTTTCGAAGCGCGCGAACGCAGTGATCATAGACGGGCTCTTCGAGCTCCGAGACCTGAGGCAGGTCGTACACCTCGTGTTCGTCAGCCTCGAGCAGCCGCATCTTCAGATAGTGTGCCTTCTCATCGAGCACACTCGTGTCGCCGGTTATCTCCACGTAGTGACTCGTCACGAACGGCAGCCACGCGAGATCGTCGGAAAATCTCGTTCGCACCCCACGCCCGCTTTGCGGATGCCACCAGTGCTGCACGTCACCTTCTTCAAACTGTCGTGATGCGCATCGAATGATGTGCTCACGCGCAACGGTTGGATCCGTATACATGAAAGCCATTACATCCTGCAGCTGATCACGAAATCCAAACGCACCGCTCGATTGATACACTGCCGATCGCGCCCACATGCGGCTCGAGAGTGCCTGATAAAGCGCCCACTGATTCAGCACAACGTTGAATTGCGGATCCGGCGTATTCACGGAGACGACACTCAGTCTGTCACGCCAGGCCTTTGCCGATTGATCGAGCGCCTCCCGGGCAGCATTTGCATTTCCATACCTATGGTATAGGTCGACTGCAGATTGCTGGTCCGCAGCAGCCCCAAGAAGAAACACAAACTCCTTCGACTCACCGGGCTCGAGTGTCACCTGGGACTGAAGCGCGGCGCACGGATCGATCGTGTCGCCCGTTTCATCGCTCAGCCCGTCACGCTCGAGCGCCGCTGGCGCAGCCATTGTTCCATTGCGACCGAGAAATTCACGGCGTGCGGCGGTATACGACGTCACATGCTCGCTCATGCCTGCCAACGCAACTCGTGTATCGAACTGCGGATCGAAATAATTCCGCCCGAGCATTACCTGGTTACCCGCTGCCATCTCTGTCCTGACATGCTGCGCGCTCTTTTCTCTATCAACGCCAAGAACCCACTCGACATAGGTCGTGACCGTGATCTTCTTTGGCGTCGCGCTGTTATTCGTCAGAGTGAGTATTTGAATCTTCAGCGGATCAGATTCGGGCACTCCCGCTCTGAGCGTTGACGCGATCCCGTCATGTGAATGATCGAACACTGAATAGCCGGCGCCGTGTCGGACCGTATAAGGTGTCTTCTCGCGAATCGGTTCCGGCGTCGCTGTCCACAATGCTCCAGTCTCATCGTCGCGGATATAAATGCACTCACCCGATGGATCAGAAACAGGGTCGTTGTGCCACGGCGTAAGGCGAAAGAAGTAGCTGTTCTCGGCCCACGTCACACCGGTGCCTGATTCAGTGACGATGAATCCCGCATTTGGATTGCCGATGACGTTTGCCCAAGGCGCCGGTGGAAGCACATCACCAGACAACCTGATCTCGTATTCATGGTTGTCGTTGAATCCACCGAGGCCGTTGAAGATCGACAGACCATCACCAGACAAGTGAGCCGCTTCCATCGAAGCATTCTCACCATTTGCATTGGACGCGCCGGCTGTTCTTACGTTGTTGCCGCTTCCATCACTCGCCGAGCGGTCTGCAACGATCGCTGACAGTGCGGGAAGCTGGCCGCTCGCATACGTGTCCTCGACATTCGGAAACTCCAGGAAGTTTCCGAGACCAAGTCCATCGCAGTCCACCTGAATTCGCGCGAGCGAATGTAAAAGCTTGATGTCATCCGGCTTGAGAACATCCGCGCGCCTGATGAAGACCCCGCCGGGCCTGTCGAGCAGTCCTGCTTCGCTCGATGCCATGACAGTAGAGAGAAGCTCGTCGTTCAGCTCCTGGAGATAAGTCGGCGGATGCTCGTTCAGAATGACGAGATCCGCTACGAGTCCCTTCATTCTCCAGTAATGGTGAACCTTGAGAAGCTGTCTGACACTGGGAAGACCATCAGCAGTTGCGAGAGTCGCGAGCAGAATCGGCCAGTCTCCCGAGATGCCGAGGCCCCATAGCTCTCCCTGTCCGAGTCTGTTTTCGTCTCCCTTTGGTGCGAGACCCTTAAAACCGGGGTGAGCATACAGAAGGTGGCCGGCAAGTTCCTGATAGAGCGCTGCATCGGCCGGCGTAATTCCAAGCTCACGCAGCTCTGCCTGTGCATGCGCCCACGAGAGATCGAGAGCACGCCGCGCGCTGTATGGATCGTGATAGAGGTCGGCGAGCTGTACCGCCTGCTCTCTGTCATCGGCAAAGAAAGTCGTGAATGTCACTTCTGCCGATCGCCCAGCTGGTACGTTGAGGGCGGCGCGCAGCGAGAAGATCGGATCGAGCACAGCACCGACCGTGTTCGACAATTCTCCCGGCTTGTCCATTGCGACTGGATCCCGTGTTGATCGCCCCCGCCCAACGAATCGTGAGCGATCTGTCTCGCACGAGATTGGAAGATTCGTATCGCGCGTTGCGATGACATGTCCACACCAGCTTGGCTTGTCCGTTGCCGATCGTGGTCTTCGCATCGCGAGAAGTGCAGTGCTGCCCGGAAGCCACTCTGTCTGAACGAAAAGATTTCCGAATGCCGGATGTGCTCGATCGGCATCGGCAGTGTTGAGCACGACTTCCATGTAGCTCGTCAGCTCGATCGTGCGATCGGTTGACGAAGTATTCTGAACAGTGATCCGGCGCACTTCCGCCGGTTCACCTGGAACTACAGCGACTTCCATCGTTGTCAGGATGTCGTCATCACTTCGCTGGAACGTGACCCGATCGCTCGCAAACAGTACGCGGTACGATTCGGCACGTGCGCAAACCGGTTGATGGCCGGCTGACCACATCCTGCCCGAATTGACATCACGCACATAACACCATTGCCCGTAATCATCGCGAGTTCCGTCATTCCTCCAGCGGTTGATCACGAGATTGTTGTTTCTGCTGACGCCGCTTCCTGCGTTGCTGACAATTGTTGTATATGGCGCGTTGCCCAGCAGGCCAACGCGCGGCTGCGGGGTGTTGGCAATGTCGATCTCGCGCACTGCCGGCTTATCCGTCTCGGCAGGCACGCGCATGGGCTCATCGCCATGCTCGATGTCCTGCACCACGAGACGTCGCGGAATGCGCTCCTGCAGAATCAGCTCGGCCGACCTGACAATCGCATCCGAGTGGAACCGTCTCTGCCACACGTTGCGATTGAGCGCATTGTCGAATGCGACGATGCTCATACCTATATGATGTGCCATATAAGCGCCGACTACGGCCTTCCGTGATCCTGGAAGCGGGCGCGTATAGTCGACAGCATCGCGGAATCCATAGGGACCGAGTGCTCCTTCTGATTCGAGCACCGCAAGATTGCGGATTGACTGGTGTGGCTCGACCATCAGTGCGAGCACAGTCGCATACGGTGCTATCACGAGCTCACGACTTAATCCACGCTTCAGCGCAAGATCGGGCACTCCGAATCCGCGGTACTGATATGTGTGCGCGCGATCACGAACGTTGTATGCAGACTCCGAAATTCCCCACGGAACATTTCGCTCAGCCCCGTATTTGATATGGCGATGTACTGCTCCCTGATGCGTCTGACTCAGCAGAGTCGATGGAAATGTTCGCAGGACGAGCACCGGCATCAGATACTCGAACATGCTGCCGCTCCACGAAATCAGCGTTCGAGTTCCGCCTGCGACTGTCAGTGATCTGCCAAGCCTGAACCAGTGGTCTACAGGCACATCATCCTTGGCAATCGCCATGAACGACGCAAGTCGCGCCTCCGAAGCGAGAAGATCGTAGAACGAATTGTCGAAGGAGTTCGCGCCGGGCGCGTAGCCGATCGAAAAGAGCTTTCGCTTCTCGTCGAACAGGAACTTGAAATCCATTTCCAGCGCATACTGCCTGCAACGCTCGGCGATTGCTGTCAGTCGTTGCCTGTCATTTTCAGTTGCACGTTCGCCACGAGCTACTTCGAGACAAGCCTGCTTCACCGCGATCAGATGTCCCGCGAAGTTGCCGCTGTCTACAGTCGAGATGTATGCAGGCTCGAGAACCTTCAGGTCCCGCAGATCATACCAGTTGTAGAAATGCCCGTGGTACCTGCGCATCCGCTCGAGTGAGCGCAGGACCTTCTCGATTCGATCTATCATCGATTCGAGTGTTATGAATCCAAGATCCTGCGCGGACACTGTCGACATCAGCTGCAAGCCGATGTTTGTAGGCGATGTTCGCTGTGCTACTACCGGATCTGGATCTTCCTGGAAGTTGTCCGGCGCAAGCCATTGCGTCTCTGCGGTGACGAAGTGGTCGAAGTATTTCCAGTGCAGCTGTGCATACCTGAGTGCAGCCTGCCGCTCTATCTCGGTGAGCCTGAGCTCTGGTGGCGTTGCGGGATCGCTGAGCTTGTGCGCAATGAACGGCGAGATGAACCACAGCGTGAGCAGTGGTGCGGTAGCGACTGCAAGCGCAAATCTCGACAAGCCACCTGATACATTGTGCACATCGAGTACGATCAGAATCGCCAGTGCGAGGACAATTGCGGTCACTGGCCACATGCGCCGCCATACTTCGCGCAGTGATCCCGTCGCCATGGAGCGCTCCACCTGCGACGCGGTCTGCCACTCAAGAAGATTTCGCCTGGTAACGTACAATCGCACCAGCGTGCGGATTATTGCATCGGCGCTTACAACTGCCTGATGAGGAAGGAAGGCCACCGCGAGCGCCCATTGTTGCGCATTTACTCCCGCATCACGAGCAACGGCTGCGTAGTACGCGAGCCATGATTGATCACGCGGTGGTCTTAGTACAGCCAGAAAAAGGGAGAACAGCCATGGTGCTGCTATCGCAGCGAGCAGCACTCCTGTCCATACGAGTGGAGATCCTGGGAGCCAGAACCATCCTGCAGCAAGAAGTACGAGCTGTGAGATCTCTACGACACTTCGCCGCAGATTGTCGAAGATCTTCCATCGCGAAATCGTCGAGAGACGATTGCGCCCGACTCCTTTTGGTCCGGGCACCTCGCGGCCGAGCCACTGCAGCAGCTGCCAGTCACCTCGAATCCATCGATGCTTGCGACGCGTGTAGGTGAGATAGCGCGCCGGGTAATCGTCGTAGACCTCGATGTCGGTGAGAAGCCCGGCGCGCGAATATGCGCCCTCGATCAGGTCGTGACTGAGAAGCGTGTTCTCTGGAAAACGCCCATGCGTTGCCTTCTCGAATGCATCGACATCGTAGATACCCTTTCCGGTAAAGCTTCCTTCACCGAAAAGGTCCTGATACACGTCCGACACCGCTGTCGTATACGGATCAACCCCCGGATGACCGGAGTGAATCGCAGCAAATCGCGAAGCGTGCGCGCTTGTGAGCGAGACACCGACTCTTGGCTGAAAAATCCCGTAGCCACGAACAATTCGGCCAAGCTGCGGATCGTACTCCGCCTTGTTTAGCGGATGCGCCATCGCTCCCACGAGAAGCTGTGCCGCATCGCGCGGAAGAACCGTGTCCGAATCGAGCGTGATTACATAGCGGACTTTTTGTAGTGCGGTCGTATCTCCGACCACTACAGCGAACGCATCTGCTGCTCTTCCCCGCAGAAACCGATTGAACTGGCCCAGTTTCCCGCGCTTTCTCTCCCAGCCCATCCACACGCCCTGCTTCTCGTTCCACAGTCGCTTTCTGTGAAAGAGATGGAATACATCTCCTTCAGCGCGCGGGTATTTGCTGTTGAGATCTTGGATGCCACTCGTTGCGGCAGCGATTATCTCCGCATCTTCTGGTTTCGTTTCAGTAGCCGAATCTGTGAAGTCGCTCAGTACCGCGAATGAGAGATTGCTGTCGCGGTTGGCGAGATATTGTACCTCGATGTGGCTCAGCGCTTCCTTCACCGCGCGTACACTGCTGAACAGTGTTGGAACTACGACGGCGGTGCGGAACTCTTCAGTGATCCCGTCGTCGCGGAACTCGAGCTTCGGCAGAATATGCGGCGGCATCAGCATTGTCACGAGCTGATTCACCATTCCGATTCCGATCTCGTTTGCAGGAATCAGCGCGAGAATAAATACCGCGATTCTCTCGGCAATAGTGATGTCGGGAACTATGTCAAAGAGAATCCACAGCAGGAGCGACGTCGTAACTGCAATGCCGCCAAAATACAGAGCATTTGGATGGCGCTGCGTCCACCGATATATCCGCTCACTCCATGGTGGACGATATCCTGTTGCTTCTTCGAGCTCGAGGCGCCCTTCGTCGATCAGGTAGTAGCCGATGTGTGAGCGCCGTTCGTCACCCTGCCCATGACTCTGAACCGAGAGACCGAGAGCGAGATTCGCTATCTCCTCTTCGGGTCTCCTGGTCTGCTTTGCAATGTGCTCGACAACGTGACGGTAGTGATCGCGCGTTCCAAACGACATCTGCGCATAGTGACCTGACAAATCCTTTCGCAGGATTTTTTCGGTTGCGCTTTGTGATTCGACGAATTCCTTCCAGTCGAGTCGTGCAATTGTGCGAAGACTTGTGATGCAGTTCGAGACAGTGATCTGCGTCAGCGCGATCATCCTGTTCGCGCGCGTTACAGCTACTTCTGCACTTGGTCCGTCTTCGGCAATCCACTGCTCCAGCCACACTAGCGGCGTGAAGTTCACCTGGTAGCCGCGAATCTGATGGAGGAATCGCGCTACCCACGTCGGGCTGAATGGTGGATGATCATTGATGAATCGCTCTAGCGCATCGGCAAGCGCCTTGGGCGATTGATCGTTTGCCGCCATGATTTCAGCAGCGACTCTGTCCGCAGATTCGACTTCATCGAGCCTCGCGCGAACACGGAGCGCCATCCGGCGAATGTTCTCGACTAGCCCGAGCCGGAACATCGTTGGAATCGCCCAGAGCTCCCCCATGGAGAGCGTCGTGACTTTCTGATACTCACGCACGAACAGGGTCATGTTCTCGAGCGTGAGATGACCTTCTGTATGGGCGATGAGCTCGATCGCTACATCATAGACGCGCGGATAGTGAGCGAGGGTTCCACTCGCGAGCTTTGGAAGCTCCTGATAGTAGCCGCCAGGAAGACTCGTTCTGATTTCGCGGATATGCTCCTGAACGATGTAGGAGTTATCGAGCAGCCACTCGCCAGCCGGACTGATATCGACGCCGCGCTCTGCAGCATCTGTCAGGCGGTCGTGGACTTCGTTCAATACTCTTCGCGTATCGTCGAGCCGATCGAGCAGCGGACCATGGCCGCGCTGTTTTTGCGTGGGAAGCAGCCGGTGCTTCCGCGCAATATTCCGTGCGTGCTTTGCTAGACGATCAGCTCCAAAAACTTCGCCGCGAATTGGACCGACGAGCTTTCGGTCTGCACCGTCGTTTCCAAATCTCAGCAGCTTCGAAAGTCTGCTCTCTTTTTTTTCCGGAGGGATTAATGTCGTTGCCACTGATGCTACCGCGCTGCTTTTTCTTCCAGCGCTGTCACGATGAACGTCCCGGTGGCATGCGCATAAAGCTTTCCATCGCTATCAGTCAGTCTTCCTTCAGCAGTTGCTGATCGCTTTCCTACATGAATGGTAGCGCCGTTACAGAAAACCTTTCCCGTGCCGATCGTAATTGGCCTGATGTAGTTGATCTGCAGCTGCATGGTCGGAGCTGCATACGCCGGCGGAAGCATCGTTTGCACCGCACAGCCGAGTGCTGAATCGAAAAGAGTCGCGGCCATTCCTCCGTGAAGCACGCCCATGGGATTGTAGTGATACTCCTGCGGCTCGAGCGTGATGACGACAATTCCTTCTTCAATCTTCTCGAGCTCAAATCCAAGTACTTCAGCGAGTGGTGGCGGCGGAGCCTCACGCCGGGCCATTGCTCGCAGCCATTCAAGTCCTGTCAGCGTGCGTGCGGCTTCCCTTCCCGCCGACGGGTCTGACCAGGTGACTGTTTTTGTTCGCTCCATGTGTGTGGAGTAAGATCGTCTGCTGTACGACAGATGCCAGATGTAAGGGCGCGAAAACACCCCATCACAAGGTGACGGGGTGTCCCGGCAATTGGTTCCGAGGTCAGTCGGCGCCGTTACTGGCTGCCTGAGCTGCCCTTTACCTGCTCCCGGTATTCAGGGCTCGCGTAGATAGCCACCTCTACACGGCGGTTCTGCGCTTTTCCTGTCTCCGTATCGTTCGACGCAACCGGCTCGGCCTCACCGCGCCCCGACGTCGAAAGTCTCGTTGCCGGCACGCCCTGCGCTCTCAGATAAGCTGCTGCCGAGTTCGCGCGACGGAGTGAGAGTCCCATGTTGTAAGCATCGTCACCCTGACTGTCCGTGTGACCAACGATCAGGATGTTCGAGTTCGGGAACTTGTTGAGACTGCGCGCAAGCTCCTGAAGATTCGCTCCCGCTGTCGGCTTGATGACATCGGAATCGAAGTCGAACAGAAGACCCGACTCGAACGTCACTTCGATGCCTTCTCCAACGCGCTCGACTTTAGCGCCAGGAATCGACTGATCGATTTCCTTTGCCTGCTGGTCCATCTGATGACCGATGATTGCGCCGGCGGCACCACCAACCACTGCTCCTATGATTGCACCGCGTGCTGTCGATCCGGTCTGATTGCCAATGACGCCGCCGACCGCTGCGCCAGCGCCTGCGCCAATCACTGCGCCGCGTTCCTTGTTGTTCATGCTCGCGCAGGCTGACGTGCCGATTGTTCCTGCGGCGAGAATAAGCGCGAGAGATTTTCTCATATTTGAATTCATGATGATCATCCTTCCGTGTTCTTGTCCTGCTCCGTTATGAACTCTTCCTCTGACATTGCGTCAGCCTTTTTCTCCTGCTCCGACCCCTGGAATTCCTGTCGCTCGTTCTCGTATATCCCTTCGTCTTCAGGACGGAACTTCTTATCCGTGGAGCGTCCGTCTCTATTCGCGTGAAAATGTGTTCCTTTGGGCATTTGTCCCTCTCCGTTTAGTCTGCAGCGCCGGTACGTAGTACAGGATTCGTGCCGAATTCGGTGTTCATTTTTCGATGGAAGGCTCTGAAAAGGTTCCTAAATTCAGTGTCATGACGATGACTTCTCTCCCCTCGAGTGACACGATGTACCGCGCGCTTTCAGAGCGCGATGGATCGTTCGATGGCGTCTTCTTCGCAGCCATCAGGACAACCGGAATTTTCTGCAGACCCACATGCTCCGCGAAAAAGCCGCTTCGCGAGAATGTCGAGTTTTATCGAACTGTGCGTGACGCGCTCGTCGCGGGATATCGGCCGTGTCTTCGCTGTCATCCGATGGAACGCGATGGTGCAGCGCCCGAGTGGATCGAGAAGCTCATCGCGCGCGTGGAGAGTGATCCATCAAAACGATGGAAGGACGCAGATCTCCGAGCGGAGAATCTCGATCCGGCACGTGTGCGACGATGGTTCCTTCGCAATCACGGGCTGACGTTCCAGGCTTATCAGAGAGCTCGCCGCCTCGGCGTAGCACTTGGTCGCATCCGCCTCGGCGAAAAATGGGAAGGAGTCGCATACACACACGGGTTCGAATCATCGAGCGGCTTTCATGACGCGTTCGCAAAGACCTTCGACACTCGTCCAAATCGCGCGGCTGATATCGAGCCTGTCGTTACCTCGAGAATCCTCACCCCGCTGGGTCCGATGATCGCCGGCGCAACATCAGAGGGCGTATGCCTCCTCGAGTTTGCAGACCGTCGCATGCTCGAGACTCAGCTCGAGCGTGTCAGAAAGTGGTTCGGGACCACGGCAGTGCCGGGCGAGAACCATCACCTCGACAAGCTCAAAATTGAGTTAGATAATTATTTTACCAGTGGTCTGACGACTTTCACCATTCCGCTGCTTATCAAGGGCACGGACTTTCAGGTCGCTGCCTGGAATCAGCTGCTCAAGATTCCCTACGGTCAAACGATCAGCTACGAGCAGCAGGCACGGGCCATGGGACGCGCAGGTGCGCAGCGCGCCGTGGGCAAGGCAAATGGCGACAATCGCATGGCGATCATCATTCCATGTCATCGCGTGGTTCGAAGCGATGGAGATTTATGCGGCTACGGTGGTGGCCTGTGGCGGAAGAAATTCCTTCTCGACCTGGAGCGCGGACAGCGCTCAGCGCTTTAAGGGATCGGTCTTCCAGACCCGGTAGGAGTAGTAAAAGAGAAACGCAACGATTGCGATCGCGGCTACGACAAGCAGGACGATCGACCGCTGCGGCGCAATGAACGTCGACGCGATCATCAGCACGCCAAGCGCAACGAAAAGCGGTCCGCCAAGCTTGTGCGTTTTTACCCACGACTCATCGCTCGTCAAAGTCCACGGCGTTCTGATTCCAACAAACCAGTTAGGGGCAGCTCGTGAAATCAGTACGCCCATGATTGCGATGAAGGCGCCGACACCTGGCATGGCGAACTTGTTCATGTTGATCGCGTGGCCGGTTCCTGCCGCGATTACGGCTGTGTGCATGAAAAGGAGGAACGCAAGGACGAGAATGATCACCAGGTCGTAGGTCCCTGCGAATTTTTCGTAGTTCTCTTTTCGTGGATCGAGATGCGGAAGTGCGCGGAACAGCACCCACATCCCGGCCATCACGAGCGGCACGAGCCACGCTCCCCAGAACCTGCTGGACCAGCCATTCGCTTCACCATTGGCTCCCCAGTGCGTCGGTATCTGCTCCGGAAGCTTTGGATACGCGACGATCGATATCACGACTGCCGCAATGATCAGAAGAGCCGGGATCCACTTACGCATCGCTGACTTCCTCCTTCTTTGGTGCGCGAAGTGACAGCAGCGCGAGTATCACGGCGCCGCATGAAACTCCGGCATCCGCAACGTTGAACGTGTAAAATCTCGATGCACCGATACCGACATCGATGAAGTCCACCACACCTTTTGACGACATCAATCTGTCCGTGAGATTGCCAAGTGCTCCCGCTACAATGAGAGCAAGCGCGAATACTGATGCTTTTGCATCATCGGACGTGCGGTGGTACAACACTCCGAGTACCACGAGCACCGCGATCGCTGTAAGGGTGAAGCCCACGCGCGAATATCCGCCGAGCGAAAGTCCCATTGCCGCGTCCTTGTTGTACGCGAGCGTAAAGCGAATAAAATCGCCGACGATACGATGAGGCACATAAGCCGGATGCAGGTACGCTTCTACTAATCGCTTGCTTATGAAGTCGAGCGCGTAGACGAGTACCAGCGTCGGCCAGAAAACCCTGGCTTTAGGTGAATTCATTGTGCAGAGAGAATAACACCGCGAATGAAAAAGGCCGCCAGTTTTTTCTGGCGGCCTTTTGTTTAACTGTAAAGATCAATCTCTGGTTGACGCATCACCAGGACTGTTCTTCTTGATGATGATTTCTTCATTGCTTCCCGGACGTCGCACGACAATTTCCTGGTCTGCGGCAAGCGGAAGTGTCACTTCATTGTCGCCGATTCTTGCGCCACCAAGCATCGTGTCATCGAGCCGATGTGATCTGATGCGACTGTCATCGTACAGATCGTCCTTGTAATAGTCGCCGGCCGTTGGAGCCGCGGTTGCTCCGTAATAGTGACGCAGCTGAGTTTCGTAATCACGCGTGATTGGTCCGCGCGTGTACGGAGGTGCGCCAGCAAGTCCCTGCGCGGGAAGCCGCTCGATCAGCACATCCTTTCCGTCCTCTTTGATTCGCGCTGCGCCGATCGGAACGAGAATGTGTCTGTCGTTATCGAAGCCAAGCGCCTTGTGATCGACTTTCACTTCCATGTAGCGCACTCGGCGCTCCGCAGGATCGACGATCAGCTCTTCGACCTTTCCAATCTTGTTGCCATCGGGAGTGCGAACCTCCCATCCGCGAATGTCATGATCTCCTTCAGCGACCTGGAACCCTTTGAGCTCCTCGAGTCGCGTGAGCCTCAAGTCATTGTCCTTCCCCATGCGTGACCCCCCGGTTGTATCGAGAATTTCTACGGTGTTTTTGTCGCAGTGTCAGCGACAGCGCCACTTGGTGTCGTCGTTGTGCTGGTGCCGCTCTCCCTGCTCGACCACAGCCACCATCCGATGATTGCCGCGACGACGATGAGCAGCAGGATCAGTATCCATGGCGCTCCGCGCTTTTTCTCTTCGATCCTGATTTCCGCCACGGCTTCCTCCGTCTCGAGTGTGATTGCCCTCACTGCTGCAACGAACGTTCCCGTGAGTTGTAAGGGATTCCGCCACACAGGATGCGGCTCACTCTGACAGACTGGATACCTGCGCGGATGGAGATTTCGTCCATGCAGAAGTCAGCACTTCGATCCATCGCCTCGGCCGCACTCACGATCGCCGCACTCTCGGCGACGGCAGGTGCGCAGCAGCTTCCGTTCAGTGTCGGCGAGAAGCTCAGTTATCGCGTGAGCGTTTCGAAGCTTGGCAACGTTGGCTCGAGCACTATGTGGGTCGAGGGTCCAGTCGATATCCGCGGTGTGAGCACGTGGCTTCTTCGCTTTGACTTCGAAGCAGGTATGGGCCCGATGAAAGCAGTTGATCGCACTTCATCGTGGCTCGATCCCCGGCGCATGGCCTCTCAGCGATACACTAAACTCGAGAAGCACGTCCTCGCAAAACGCGACGAGCGCGTCGAGATCTTCGCTGCACAGAAGAAATGGGCGGGATCCGACGGAGCCAGCGGAGTGAGTCCGACCGATACGCCACTCGACGAGCTCTCGTTCATGTACTTCATCAGGACGCTGCCGCTCGCACAGGATTCGACATATCGATTCAACCGTCACTTCGATCCTGCGCGAAGCCCGACGAGCGTGACGGTGATTCGCCGTGAAGTTGTAGCTACGCCGGCCGGCCGCTTTCAGACCGTGCTCGTAGAGATGAGAGTGCGTGATGCGCGCCGTTATAAAGGCGAAGGCGTTATCCGCATCAACCTCACTGATGATTCCATGCGCATCCCGGTGCGAATCGAAAGTGCAATGCCGGTGGTGGGCACCGCGGTCATGACATTGGAGAGCTTCAACAACCCTTTGGAAGCGAAGCTGGCAAAGCTGGAGTGATTAGATAGTTATCTAATCACCCAGGCTGATACCCGTGGATCGGGCCGCTTTGACAATGTCATGGTTCGCGTCCACGCGCTTTACCTGGCTGATGACTTCTTCGATCGGGATAGTTACCAGGTTCGGAGACTGAAGCGCTACCATTTCTCCCCACTTCTCCTGTTCGATCGCCGTGATTGCTGCTGCACCGAAGCGGGTTGCGAGAAGCCGGTCGTATCCCGTCGGCATTCCACCTCTTTGCAGGTGCCCGAGCACGAGCGATCGCACCTCTTTCCCGGTGCCGCGATGAATCTCCTCAGTCAGACGCTCGACGACTGATCCTGCACGAATGGCGCGATGCTCCATCGTCTCATTGGAGTGTCCTGCGAGTTCGTTCTTCGAGTAAGCACCCTC
>DASUXX010000442.1:0-7145 GCA_036377755.1 Gemmatimonadaceae bacterium | reverse complement strand
CAAGGATACGGGCAATACATCGACGAGTCCCATCAAGGACAGCTTCGGCAACATGGCGGGATGGAAGATCTTTCTGCTGGTGTTGTTCGGTGCAACTGCCGGCCAGGCAGTGGTGTGGTACACGGGACAATTCTACGCGCTGTTCTTCCTGCAGACTGTGCTCAAGGTCCCGCTGGGCCAGGCGTACATGATCGTTGCGATCGCGCTGTTGATCGGCGCACCGTTGTTCGTTTTCTGGGGATCACTCTCCGATCGCATCGGAAGAAAGAAGATCATGATGGCGGGGAATCTTCTCGCCGCGTTGTCGTACTACCCGATCTATCAGGCGATGAAAGCGTACTCCTCGCCGCCGAACACTGTAATGCTCACGCTGCTTGTGCTGATTCAGGTCGTGTTCGTGACGATGGTATACGGTCCAATCGCTGCATTTCTTGTCGAGACCTTCCCGGCGAAAATTCGATACACATCGCTGTCGCTGCCCTATCACTTCGGCAATGGATGGTTCGGCGGATTTCTTCCTTTGATTTCGACGGCCGTTGTCGCGCGCACCGGAAACATCTACGCCGGTCTCATTTACCCGATCACGGTTGCCATGATCACGTTCATCGTCGGCTCGCTGTTCCTCAAGGAGCGCCACACGCATCGGATCTGGGACGAAGTAGGCGGGCATGGGTGAGTTCATTTCGCTTGCACTGACACTTGGACTGACGGTGGGTCAGCCTGCGCCGGACAGCGTGTCTGATCGGATGGAGAACACAATCCGTGTTCTCATCGCATCTCAGTGCAGTGCGACTGTAGCGGTCTCTTATCGCGATCTCGGCACCGGCCGGTCGTTCGATATCGCTGGCGACAGCGTGTTTCATGCAGCGAGCACGATGAAGATCCCCGTCATGATCGAGGTATTGAAGCGCGCCCAGGACGGTGCGTTTTCGCTCGATCAGGAAATTCTTCTCGTCAACCAGTTTGCTTCGCTCGCGGATGGCTCGCCATTCTCGCTCAACAAGGATGACGACGGCGATTCAGTGTTGTACGGAAAGGTCGGAGAGCGTGTAGCGATTCGTGAGCTGCTCCAGCGAATGATCACGCGGTCCAGTAATCTCGCAACGAATCAGCTGATAGAGCTGGTGGGAGCAGCGAATGTCACTGCAACTGCACGCGAGCTTGGAGCTAAGCACCTCTCGGTACTGCGGGGTGTGGAGGATCAGAAGGCGTTCGACAAGGGAATGGTCAACACCACCACCTCCGCCGATCTCGCAACTTTGCTCAGCCTTATCGAAAAGGGCAATGTGCTTTCCGGAGCAAGCTCCGCTGAGATGCGCACAATTCTCCTGGCGCAGGAATTCAACGAAAAGATTCCCGCCGGGCTGCCTAAGGGGACAAAGGTCGCTCACAAGACTGGCGAGATCACTGCAGTGTCGCACGATGCGGCGATCATATATCCGTCGGGAAAAAAACCGTATGTCCTCGTGGTACTCACTAAGGGCATCCGCGATCCTGCTGCGTCGAGCAGTCTCATCGCTGCAATCTCACGCACAATCTGGATGTTGTCCGGCTACGGATCCTTCGATTGAAAATCACATTCCTCGGACTAGGCGCTATTGGAGTGCCGATGGCAGCGCACCTCTCACGTCCGCCATTCGAGCTCACCGTGTGGAATCGTACGCGCTCGAAGGCAGACGCTTTCGCATCCGAACATTCTGCCCGGGTCGCGGACAGCGCGGCGGATGCGGTACGCGATGCGGAGTACGTGGTGACCTGCGTTCCATCGTCACGTGAAGTTGAGTCTCTGGTCGATGAATTCGAATCGTCCCTTCGTGACGGAGCGATGCTCATCGATTGCACGTCCGGAGATCCCGCTACGTCGCGACGCATTGCGGAACGTCTTGCGAAGCGGAACGTCGCGCTCATCGATGCCCCGGTAAGCGGCGGCGTAAGGGGCGCGATTGCCGGTACTCTCACGGTCATGTGCGGGGGGAGCGAAGCAGATGTCGCGCGGGCAATGCCGGTTCTCGAAGCGTTTGGAAAGAAGATCATTCGGTGCGGCGAAGTCGGAGCCGGCGATGCGGTCAAGGCAATGAACCAGGCACTGCTCGCAATTCACATCTGGTCGGGCGGGGAAGCGCTTGCTGCGCTCGCAAAGCTCGGAGTCGATGCGAGCGTTGCACTCGAGGTAATCAATGGATCGAGCGGTCGCTCCAATTCTTCAGAGAATCTTTTCCCCGAGCGCGTGATCGGCCGCAAGTATCCAAGAACTTTCAAGCTTGCCCTTCTCGACAAGGATGTAGGAATTGCACGGCAGATCGTAGACGAGGAGGGAATCGAGTCGCCTTTCATCGCCCTCGCCGCATCGCTGTTTCGGGAAGCACACCAGGAACTGGGGGAAGAAGCAGATCATGTTGAAGCGGTGCGGCTCGTGGAGAAGAGGGCAGGAGTATCCATTTCCTGACGAGGACAACGGCGCGGCGCTCACGCGCGCTCGTAGCCGGTAGCAGCTTTAGCGCTTAGCCCTTAGCGTGCTACAACAGAACTGCGCTTTTAGCTATTTGGTGCTCTTAGCTAACGGCGCCGTTCCGTTTTAGCACACTAAGGGCTAAGCGCTAAAGCTGCTACAGGCTACGGGCGCGCGTGAGCGCCGCGCCGTTTAGTTACCGCTTCATTAACAGCCGGATGAGCGTCATATTTGTCCTCCGATGCCAGCCCGTACAACAGAAACAAAGGTCATCCTCAATGAGCGCGCTGTCGAGCGAACGCTGAGACGAATTGCCGACGAAATCGTGGAGCTCAACGATGGGACAGAGAATCTCATCATCGTCGGAATCCAGAGACGTGGTGTCCAGCTCGCCCGCCGCATCTCAGCCCTGATAGAGGAGAGCGAAAGAACAAAGATCCTTCAGGGCTCTCTCGACATCACTCTCTATCGCGATGATCTCCAGACTGTCGGGCCGCGCCCGGTTGTCGGTCCGACTGACATTCCATGGGGCGTCGACGGACGTAATGTCGTAATCATCGATGATGTGCTCTATACCGGCCGCACCGTTCGCGCCGCACTCGATGAGCTCGCCGATTTTGGCCGTCCCGCTCACATAGCTCTTGCTGTTCTGATCGACCGCGGCGGCCGTGAGCTGCCGATTCAGCCCGATATCGTCGGAAAGAAAGTCTCAGTGAACGATGGAGATCGCGTCGATGTTCTCGTGGAGGAGCTCGACGGCCGGACGGAGGTGATCCTCCAGGGCCGCGATGACGAGGCCGAGGGGTGACCAGCGCCCTCGGCAAGGACCTGCTGGGCCTCGAATCACTGACGAGCGAGCAGATCCGTTTGATTCTCGACACTGCCGAGCCGTTCAAGGAAATCAGCGAGAGATCGATCAAGAAGGTTCCCGCTCTCAGGGGCTCGACGATCGTGAATCTCTTCTTCGAGAATTCGACACGCACGCGAATCTCATTCGAGTTCGCTGAAAAGCGATTGTCGGCAGATACAGTCAATGTCTCCGCATCCGGGTCGAGCGTGCAGAAGGGGGAGACTCTCGTCGATACTGCGCGCAACCTCGAAGCGATGCGCATCGACATGGTGGTCATTCGTCACAGCGCCTCGGGTGCCGCGCAGTTTCTTGCCGAGCGAATCGAGTCCAACGTGATCAACGCAGGCGATGGAACTCACGAGCATCCCACTCAAGGGCTGCTCGATATTCTCACCTTGCGCGACCACCTCGGAGATCTGACAGGCAAGCGAGTGTGCATCTGTGGTGATGTGCTGCATTCGCGCGTCGCGCGATCGAATATCTGGGGATTGAAGCGCGTCGGTGCCGAAGTAGCGGTATGCGGACCGCGATCGCTGCTGCCGAATGCGATCGAAGATTTCGGCGTGATCGTCTTCGACAGAATCGAAGAAGCAATCGCGTGGGCTGACGCGCTGAACGTTCTCAGATTGCAGCTCGAGAGAATGATCGCCGGATATATCCCCTCCAGCCGCGAGTACAATCGGGTATTCGGCGTGTCACGCGAGCGTCTCGAGCGCGCGCCGCGAGACATTCTCATCCTTCATCCGGGCCCGATGAATCGCGGTGTGGAGATCGATTCAGACGTCGCTGACGGCCCGCACAGCGTGATACTTCACCAGGTTACGAATGGAGTCGCGATCAGAATGGCCGTGCTGTACCTGCTTGCCGGCGGCAGGCCGGAGCTTGCTGAAGCAGCAAAGGGTGGTCGCGCATGAGTGATCGTCCAATCGTTCTGAAACGTGGCCGCATTCTCGACCCTTCGACCGGTCGTGATGAAGTCGGTGATGTTGTGATAAGCGAAGGCGCGATACAAGGCATTGCCGGAAACGCAGGATCGATGGACAACGCGGAGATCATCGACTGCGACGGGCTCATTGTGTCACCTGGTTTCATCGACGTCCATTGTCACTTGCGTGAGCCGGGTCGCGAGGATGTCGAGACAATAGCGACAGGTGCTCGAGCAGCGGCCGCAGGCGGCTTCACCGCAGTGTGCGCGATGCCCAACACGGATCCCGTAACGGACAACCAGGCAGCCGTGGGATTTATTGCCCGCCAGGCGCAGCGCGCAAATGCATCGCGCGTTCATGTAATCGGCGCAATCTCTGTCGGACAAAAAGGCGAGACACTCGCCGAGTTCGGTGAGATGGTCGCTGCTGGCGCAGTCGCGGTGAGCGACGATGGCAAGCCCGTCGTCAGCGCGCAGCTGATGCGCACTGCGCTCGAGTATGCGCGCAGCTTTGCGATTCCGGTGATCGATCACTGCGAGGAGCCGACCCTCGCAAAGGGCGGCTCGATGAACGAAGGGGTGGTCAGCGCGCGACTTGGCCTGAAGGGAATTCCGTCAGAGGCAGAGGAGATCATGGTGATCCGTGACATTCTCCTCGCACGGAGAACCGGCGGGCACGTGCATCTCGCGCACATGAGCACCGTTGGATCAGTAGAGCTGATACGATGGGGCAAGGAGCGCGGCATCAACGTGACCGCCGAAGTTTGCCCGCATCATATCTCGCTTACTGAAGATCGTGTCATTGGGTACGACACGAATGCCAAGATGAATCCGCCGCTTCGCACGCAGCGTGATGTCGAGGCTCTTCGCGAAGCGGTGAAGGATGGAACGATCGACATGATCGCCACGGATCATGCGCCGCATCACTACGATGAAAAGGAGCGTGAATTCGCGGACGCTCCGAACGGAATCATCGGGCTCGAAACTGCGCTCGCAGTTTCAGTGACGAATCTCGTTGCAGCAGGGCATATTGATTTTTCGACGCTTGTCGACAAAATGTCGTGCGCGCCGGCGAAACTTTTCGGGCTTCCCGGCGGCTCGCTCGCGAAAGGATCAGTTGCGGATGTGACTGTATTCGATCCGGAAGCGGAGTGGGAAGTGGATCCGGGTAAGTTTCTCACGAAGGGAAGAAACACACCGTATGCAGGAATGCGACTGAAGGGCCGCGCGGTGTGCACTATTGTCGGCGGGAGTGCCGTCTACAGATTGTCGTAATTGAAAGCGCGAACACAGTGCTTCAACCGGGGCGAGGTTAATGAACAAAGCGAAGACGAATGCACTCGATGCACTCCGAGCGTTGATTGCAGAGCGCCAGCAGTATGAGAGTTGGATCTCCACGCTCGCCGCAAAGCGTGAAGGCACGCCCGAGCACGTGTTCGAGCGCGTGCAGGCTGATTATCGTGGTCGTCTCGACCGCGTAGTCGACGAAATCAAGGGGCATGCTGAGGAGCTTCAGCTCAGCATCTCTACGTTGTCGGCGAGACTTGTTGAAGTCGCGCGTGAGGAAGACACTCGCCGCGAAGGACTTCAGGAGGCGGAGCTACGCGCTGCGGTTGGCGAATACGAGCCTGCGCAGTGGGAGCAGATAAGATCCGAAGCAGAGTCGACGCTCGAAAAGATCGCTGCCGATCGCAAGTCACTCGACGGGCAGCTCGCGGAGCTTCGTGCGATCCAGAAGCTGAGCGAGATGTCGCCCAATATTCCTGACAGTGAGCCAGCCCCCGTCGGCGCGGCTCCTCCTGCAGTCGAATCAGCTTCATCACCGATGCCCGATATCGAGATCGAGACGGCCCCTGCGGTCGAGCCCGCTGCTCCGTCCAGAATGAGTGAGCCTGCGGCGGCGCCCGCTGAACCGGCGACGCCTGCACCGACGATCGATTCGCCGTCGCCGGTTTCGAGCGGCCATCGTTCCGGTACTGCTGCCGAAGGTCGGAACTCAGCTCCAGCTCCAGCGCCCCAACAGGCCGCGCCGCCATCGGAGCCTGCGCCCACTACATCTCAGGGTGACGTTCCTCTCGATCCGGTCGCGGCAGCGGCATCTGCTGCGGCAAGCTCAGCCGGCAAGCCTCGCTCTATGAAATCTCCAACGGGTGGTGTTCAAGCGGTGCGATCGAGATCGGAGGCAGCGCGCCCTGATGCGATGAAGACACTAAAATGTCCCGAGTGCGGCACCGCGAACTATCCAACGGAGTGGTATTGCGAGCGGTGCGGGGGAGAGCTCGCGACGATGTGATGCGATAAAAAAAGAAGAAGGCGCCCTCGGAAAACCGGGGGCGCCTTCCTTTTTATTTCACGTGCTTAGAGAATTACTTCGCAGCAGCCTTTTTTGCCATGCGGCTCTTCTGGCGCGCGGCTGCATTCTTGTGAATGAGTCCCTTGCGGGCTGCACGGTCGAGAAGCTTGACGGCCGCGACGTTCTCTTCGCCACCGTTAGCGGCATGCGCTTTCTTGAGCGCGGTGCGAAGTGCTGAGCGCTGAGCGCGGTTGCGCGCCATTGCTGCTCGTGACTTTCGCATGTTCTTTTTCGCGGAAGCAATATTCGGCACTGTACCTGATTTCTCCGTAATTCCCAATTTTGTTGAGCTGGGCCCCCACCAAAAACGTCGTTATCGCGTTTAGCGGAGCCAACTTAGAGCCCCTAAAGCTAGCCGGTTTGGTGGTCCTGAGTCAACTCGCGCCTATCAATTACTCCTACGCAGTTCCCGGTTTGCCAGTTGCCAGCCGCCAGTTGCGAGCAGCCGTAGTTTAGCCAGCGACCAGAGACCAGTAGCCTCTAAGAAGTCTTAGCTGAATTAATGGACCTGACGTTTTTTACTTCGGATCTGCCGGATTTTAGCGGATCTGGCGGATCGGTCCTCGAT
>DASUXX010000441.1:0-5025 GCA_036377755.1 Gemmatimonadaceae bacterium | reverse complement strand
TCCGACAAGTCGGGGCGAAGAGTGAATTCACCCTCGGCGCGAAGCTCGAGCGAGCAGTCGCTGCGTGAATAGCGAACCGTGTACGACTTGCGCTTGTCGTCAGAGTTGACGGTGACGCTCGACGATCCATCAGAGCCATCCCAGCACGACGCGCCCTGCATGCCGAGTACAGGAAGAGCAGGTGATGAAAGCTCGGCCTTGAGCGGGGTTGACCCCGGCATCGCGATCGCGATGGGACCAATATTGGGCAGTTGCGCCGCGCGGACGATTGCAGTCGGCAGCTGAGTGAGCGGAGTGAAAGTGGATCCGCTGCTTATATGGATGTTCGATGCGCCGACTTCAGGCTGTGACATTAGCGCAGGTTCTTCGCGAAGCGTTGCAGCTGCGGCCGGTGTCAGAGATGCGACAATGAGAACGACCGCTGATGCCGCGAAGGAAGCTGATGCAGCGATGCGGCGGGTGACGCGGCGACGGTTGCGGCGTGAGTCGAGCACGGCAAGCAGTCGTCCCGAAAGCTGTGATGGACGAGCCATGGCAATTGCGGTGTTGGATGTTAGTGATGGTGCGCGAAGCGAGCGCGCGACATCGAGGAGATTCGATGCGTAATCGGATGCGCGTGAGCCGGCGCTGATCACTCGGTCATCGCACGCGAGCTCACGCTCGACTTTCATTCGCGCGGCCGCGACCCACGCCAGAGGATTGAACCAGTAGACAGCGCAGGCAATCTGCGCGACCAGCTGAGTGAGACAATCACGACGCTCGACGTGTGCGAGCTCGTGAAGCACGATGTCTCGGCGCTGCCATTCGGGCCAGCGGTCAGCATTCGAGGGAACGAGCAATGTCGGGCGGATGATGCCCCACGTCATCGGCATTGCAGTGTCGGAGCTCTCGAGAACTGTCACGCGATCTGCGAGATGCGCGATCGCGGGCGTCGCGCGAATCAGCGAGTGCCAGTTCGATTCCCTGACAACCCGGGCACCGCGCCTGATCGAGCGCACTTTCAGAAGAGCAGTGACGAGCGGGATAAGAGCGATTGCGATTCCGGCGAGCCAGATCTCGATGAGGCGCGCTTTCCAGTCGACAGGGGCTTCCGGCTCCGCACTAGTCTCGACAACAATGGGTTCTGCCGCGCGGGTTTCGACTTGCGTCGGAACGTCTGCCACCGTTTCAGTATGAGTATCGGCCGCGGTCGCGACGCTCACGTCATTCGGTGCCGCGGCCGGAACATCTTCCGTCACGCTTGTCGCAACCGGCGCGACGAACGGCGAAGAAGACCACGCTGCGATTTCAATTCGTGGAGCGTTCAGTCGCGCGATTGCAACGGCGATCAGGGGAACTGCGAGCGAAGCTGTAACTGCGATCGTCAACACCATATGCTTTGCTGCCGCCGATGCGGAGCGCCATGAGATCGTGACCATCAGCGCGAGTGCGAGGATGATCGCAGACTTGGCTGCTGCGCCCGCGACGATACCAACGATGCCGGCTTCGCTCATTTTTTATTTGTCCTCGTTCTTTGCCTGTTCGACCATTTTTGCGAGGCGCTCCAGCTCCGAATCGGAGAGCTCCTTGCCCGACATGTCGAGAAGTGCCGCTACTGCATTTGACGTAGATCCGTCGAAGAAAGTTTTCACAAGCTGCCGGAGCGCCGATTTCTGGGCGACCGGGCGGGAGACGACGGGCGAATAGACATATCGCGGACCGTCATACGAGTGTTTGATGTGGCCCTTTTCTTCGAGGATTCGCAGCAGGGCGCGGACCGCTGAGTAGCTTGGCGCGTCGGGGATGTTCTGCTGGACTTCAGCTGCGGTTGCTGAGCCGTGGCGGTAGAGGACGTCCATTATCTGTCGCTCGCGCCGGCTCAGGGTGTCCTTGTTATCAGCCAATTTTACGAACTCCGTGAATTATTGATGCTGCTAAAAAACTAGCACACGGCGAATAAATTAGCACCCCATCGGATTTCGTCAAGACCCTGAAAATCTTAGCTAAATGAATGGACCTGACGTTTTTACTTCGGATCTGCCGGATTTAAGCGGATCTGGCGGATCAGACCTCGATATTCTCGAGAGGCTCTCGGTGGGAACTGTTTTTTGGGGTAAAATCAAAAACCAGAACTGCGGTAGAACCAAAACAAAAGACATCGTCCTCAGCGACGGCACCTGGCTATCTACGAAGAGCGATCCGCCATATCCGCTTAATCCGCCCGATGTGACGGGAAAACGTCAGGTCCATTCATTCGCTGGACGAGCCGGGATTTATCACAATTGTTTCGACTCCACAGGCGCATTTCCTGCCTTATAAACGCGTCTGACTATGACTGACTCGCTCGAGCCCCCGATACGACGGAGGAAGCAGCAGACGGCCGCAGGAGGAACCGGGGCCGCGGAAGCAAGCGTGCCGCCCAGAATCGACCGCCGTAAGCCGGAGCGGCGAGCGCTCTTTCTTGCCGAGATAAGCAAGACCCTCTTCGAGTCGCTCGATTATGAACAGACCCTCGCGACCGTGGCGAAGCTCGCAATGCCCGAGCTTGGAGCATGGTGCGTTGTCGACGTTCTCGAAAAGGACAGCAGCGTTCGCCGGCTTGCCGTGTTTCATCCTGATCCCGCCCTGCAATCGCTCGCGCGCGAGCTCGAAGTCCGCTATCCGCCAGCTTCCGACGATCTGATCGGGGCGCCGCGAATCCTTCACATGCAGGAGCCCGAGCTCATCGCCGAGGTGAGCGATGATCTCCTCGCATCATCGTCGTCGACCGACACGCGCTACCTTGGAATTCTTCGCGCTCTAGGCTTCTGCTCGTATATGATCGTTCCGCTGAAGGCACGAGGCCGATTGCTTGGGGCGATTACGTTCATTGCAGCAAATCCTGATCAGCGGTATACGCCAAAGGATCTTCTGTTCGCGGAGGATCTCGCGGGCCGCGCCGCAATGGCAATGGACAATGCGCGGCTCTACCAGGAAGCCGAAGATGCTCGCGAAGAAGCAGTCGCGGCTGTCGCGCGCGCCTCACTCGCCGACCGGGCTAAGACAGATTTCCTCGCGACAATGAGTCACGAGCTGCGCACTCCTCTCAACGCGATTGCGGGATATGCCGAGCTGCTCGAGCTTGGAATGAGGGGGCCGATCACCGATCAGCAGCGCGAAGCCATCGCTCGCATTCGCCGGAGCGAGCAGCACCTGCTCGGCATTGTGAACGACATCCTGATGTTCGCAAAGACCGAGACAGGAAGAATCCCTCTTTCGCTCGACGACATTTCGGTCGCCTCTGCACTCCAGTCGGTCCGCTTTCTCATAGAGCCGATGCTCGCAGCCCACGAGATTCGATTTCAATATGACCAGTGCGCGCCGGAGCTCGGTGTTGTCGCTGACAGCGATCGGCTGACGCAGATACTCGTCAATCTTTTGTCGAACGCGGTGAAATTCAGTCCGCAGGGCGGAGAAGTCAGAATTCGCTGCGAGACCGCGGAGCATCTGGTCGCAATTCACGTCGAAGACGATGGTCATGGGATCGCTGACGACAAGCTCGAGGAAATCTTCGAGCCTTTCGTTCAGCTTTCGAGCGGACTGACGCGCACCGCGGAAGGCAGCGGCCTCGGACTCTCGATCAGTCGTGAGCTCGCAAGGCTGATGGGCGGCGATGTCACAGTGACGAGTGAGCTCGGCAAGGGATCTGTTTTTACTCTCACTTTGCCGATGAGTACTCCTGCCGCATCCGTTCTGCCGGAGACGGTTGCAAAGTAGATTGATCGGCGCATGACCTCGCTGCGCGCCTTTCTCGCTGGAATCGTGGATTATGCAGGGCTGTTTCCCCCTGCCCGCCTCGACATGGGCTCCGCCGTTCACGCATATGCGAAGTATCTGAAGGGCAGCGATTCCGACTTGCTGGGGCGCTTTGTCATTCCGGTTTCCCGGCTCGATGAATTCGCTGCGGATGCTGAAGCGCTTCTGACATCGAGCAGCGATCCATGGCGCCTGAGCGCTATTGTGTCCGACGATCTTCCACATGCACGCACGCTCATCGAGCATTTCAACGCTTCGCATTCGGGCCGCGCGATCTGTGATACAGTCGAGACCGTCGTCAACTCACACGATGACATTCGCCACGCAGTGTCTGCGTTTCCTGACGACGTATCTCTTTTTCTCGAGGTTGGATCGCAGGCTGACCCGGCGTATCTCGTCTCTGAAATCGCCACGACGTCCGCATCTGCAAAGATCAGAACCGGTGGAACCGTCGCGAGCGCGATTCCATCGCCTGACCAGGTGCTTCGTTTTATCTCGAGCTGTATCGAGCAGGGAGTGCCATTTAAGGCGACAGCCGGGCTGCATCACGCAATTCGAGGCGAATATCCGCTCACTTATGAGCCGAACTCACCGCGCGCTGTGATGTTCGGTTATCTGAACGTTTTTCTTGCTGCAGCCTTCTGCGCCGCCGGCGCTTCCGAAAGCGCGGTGCTCGGCGCACTCGAAGAAACGAACGCCAGTGCATTCCGCTTCGATGACACCGGAGTATGGTGGGGCGATCATGTCATCGTATTCGAGCAGCTCACTGTCGTGCGACAAGCGGTTGCGACATCGTTCGGGTCGTGCTCCTTTGTCGAGCCGGTATCCGAAGCTCGCGATCTGAACCTCATCTGACGTGATGGACGACACACATAATCCCGATCTCAAGAGCTGGGTGGAATCAGCGAACGATCCTGACACCGATTTTCCGATCCAGAACCTTCCGTTTGGAATTTTCTCACACCCTGGCGACGAATATCCGCGTACCGGCATCGCAATCGGCGACCAGATTCTCGATCTCGCAGCGTGCATGGAAGCAGGCTGCTTCGAGAATGTCGAGATCCTCGACATTGCGCTGAGTCAGTGGCTGAACGGACTCGCAGAAGTCGATCGCAGCGAGCTCGACGCATTTCGCTCTGAAGTGAGCCTGCTGCTCAGCGAGGAATCGGAACCGGATCCCGACTTGCTCGTTCCGATGGACGAGGCGCGCTTGCTCAAGCCGATCGACATCGACGATTACACTGATTTCTA
>DASUXX010000440.1:0-2262 GCA_036377755.1 Gemmatimonadaceae bacterium | reverse complement strand
ATAGACCGAGCTGCCATCGCGCGAGACAATAACCGGCTCGCTTCCAACGTGACCCGCGATCATCCCGCCTTCGGGAATCGATTCGATCGGGATGCCCTGCGACAGATCCGGCCCGGTGACTTCGCCCTGCTCCGCGCTCATACTCCTCCGCAATGGTACTTATGCCAAACTTAGACTGCGTCTTTGTAATATGTCAAGTAATCACTTGACTTATAGCTCTCATATAAGAACTTTATTCATGCACATCGATCCGAGATTTCTCGCCACCACCCGCGGCCAGATAGTCGCGGAGCTCAGGCGCGAAGGCCGCACAGTCGAGGAGTTGCGAAAAATCCTCGGCATCACCGACAATGCAGTGCGCCTCCATCTCAGTGCGCTCGAAGAAGACGGAATCGTGCATCAGGTTGCGACGCGACCGAGTGGCCGCCGGCCGGCGATCGTTTACGAGCTGACCGAAGCTGCGGAAAGAAGTTTTTCGCAGGCGTACATGCCCGTCCTTACGAGACTCGTCGACTCGCTGAGCGATCGAATGTCTCCGCCCGAGCTGCAGACACTTTTGCGCGATGTGGGCGAGAGACTCGCTCGTGAGCAGCCCGCGATGAGCGGCTCAGTGAGACAGCGTGCTGAAGGTGCTGCTCGCGTTCTTACGTCGCTCGGCGGGATTGCAGAAGTCGAGGAAAACGAGAATGGTCTCGCGATTCGCGGCTACAGCTGCCCGCTTGCCGACGCTGTGCGAGCGCATCCCGCAACCTGTCACGCCGCATTGGCATTGGTGAGCGAGCTCGTTGGGGTACCAGTAGTCGAGGCTTGCGACAAAGGCTCGAGGCCGCGCTGCAGGTTCGAGCTCAAAAAATCCTAGCGATAAGTCTCGAAGAATCCCGTTCCCTTTCCACTGACTGGCTTTCCGTTCAACCGGCCTGAGATCATCGCAGTCCCTTTCATTTGAATGAAGTAGGGACCCCCAAAGGTCGGGACAGCTTGCGATTGCTGTCGCATGTCGGTTGCGATCGCATCTTCGATATCGAGATCTACTCTCAGCGAATCAGCTCCTCTCACATCTGCGAACACCGCGTGCGAAGGAACTCTCAACGTGCGGCCATTAACCACAGTGGTGCGACCGTCAGTGTAGGAGATGGACGCGGGTCGCATGACTGCACGGAATCCGAGCGAATCGACAACGTACACGAAAAGAGGCTGCTCTTTCTTTGCGTCGGGCGTGATGACGCGACCGTAAAGAATCGTGAAGTCACCTGCACGTGATGCGCCCCAGTCCCATGTCACCCCGCGCCACACACCCCAGTTGTGATCATGATAAGACTGGGCATCATCATATCGCTCGCATGACTGTGCAACGCAGATCGTTCCCGTCGCAGATGCGCGAAGCGCAGGAACTGTGTATCCCGAAACGAAATTGTCGGTGCCGAGCGATGCGCCGGGGAAATACGCACGCGGTGCGGGATGAACCGTAAGGTCGATCGATAGAGAGCCGCTCGCGCCCTTCGCGCGACCTGTGAGGTGGTAATCACCATTGTCGAGGACAGTTACTGTTGCTTCGCCGAGTTTGAGATTCGCGGATTCGGTTGAAAATGTTACGCGCTCTCGCGGCACCCTTGTCTCAAATTTTTTTGAGGTGCCGTCCTGCTCACGCAGTGTGACAGTGAGACTCCCGCCCCACTTGTCGCTCGTTACATCGCCTCCAACGATGTACGAAATGAACGCCCATCTCTTCTTATCCCCGGAGACGACGTTGAAGTAATGCCACTCCGCCCATGTGTCACGATTCGCTATGCTGTCAGGCGGAATATGAAAGTGATCGATGTCATGTCGCAGCTCAGCCAGTGTCGGCTTCACCCATCGGCGATCGCGATCGTCGTCAATCCACGTACCGGCTCTGAGGTTCGGCGCGCCTCTCACTAGCCGGGTAAGACCCGGAATTTCGCCGGCCGCTTTTGCGGAGTATTCCCGCCCATCCAATGTGCGGAGATAGACGAGCCGTCCCTCTATCTGCGGTGCTGCGCCCTTTATCGACCGAGACAGTCTCGGCGCTGCGAGAAGCTGATCGTAGATGAAGCGCGCCTGCTCGATCGAGAAGAACAAGCCGCCGATGCCGCCCGTTTTCATCACTTCCACATCGAGTCCCTGCGGAAGAACCGTTATCTCACCACCGCCAACCAGCTTCTCATCACGCGCCTGCGTTAGCAGCGCCTCACCAACTGAAAGCAGCGCGATCATGACTGCGACACCGATTCCGTATCCGAAGAA
>DASUXX010000439.1:0-14247 GCA_036377755.1 Gemmatimonadaceae bacterium | reverse complement strand
AAAAGGGGCTCACAATGGCTTCGGATAACTCGAGCGCTGCTGATCGGGACGCGGTTGTCGCCATCCTTCAGTCGCAGGCCGAATGCTGGCAGCGCGGCGATGCGGAAGGGTACGCGGCAACGGCTGAAGATGATCTTGCATTTACCAATATCCGCGGACAACGATGGATCGGTCGCGCGGCATTCGTAAAGGTCCACGAATCTATCCTTCACGGCGGCTATGCGGGGAGTCGGCTGGAATGCGAGCTCGAGCAGCTCACCTGTCCAGCTCCCGGAGTCATCGTTGCCGAGCTGCTTCTCAGCCTGAAGGGCGCGTCGACAATGCCGGCGGGAGTCGTCGCGGGCGGGGACGGCGTCCTGCGGACGCGGCTTCTCGAAATTTTCGAGCTGAGAAACGGAACCTGGACACTCATCACCTATCACAACACACTCGTGATCGTGAATTAGATGTTCGAGCCGCTTGATGACCACCGATACTGACAACGGCGATCCGAATCCGGGCACAATCACGCGGCTCCTGAGCAATTACGAGCACGGTGACAGCGCGGCGCTCGAAGCGCTGTTTCCGATCATTTACGATGAGCTGCACGAGCTCGCGCGCCGTCATCGGCGCCGATGGAGCGGTGACACCACTCTCGATACGACTGCACTCGTGCACGAGGCTTATCTCAAGCTTTCCGGAGGAGCCCAAATTGGTGCACGCAGCCGGGTCCATTTTCTTCGCCTCGCCTCGCGTGTGATGCGCCAGCTACTTGCGAATTACTCTCGCGACAGGCGTACCGCCAAACGCGGCGGCGCGCTGGTGCATTTCCGCATCGACCATCTGGTCGACGGAGATCTCGCAGCAGAAACGCCGCAGGATCGCTCCCTCGTGTTGACTGCGCTCGACGAATCGCTGCGCGCATTGGAAGCAGCAGACCGTCGTCTCTATGAAGTCGTCGAGTGCCGTTTTTTCGGCGGGCTGACAGTTGAGGAAACAGCAACTGCCATCGATGTCTCCGCTGCAACGGTAAAGCGGGACTGGACGCTCGCTCGAGCGTGGCTTTTCCGAGACCTCGAGACGCGTCTGGGCGTTCACGAGCCGTGAGCGAAAAAACTTTCGGCAGCGTCCGGGATTTGTTCGAACGTGCTCTGCCGCTTCCGCCCAGCCAGCAGGCGGACTTTGTTCGCGCAACGGCGCCTCACGCGGACATCGCAGACGAAGTGATCTCGTTATTGTCGGCATACGAGCGATCGAATGGGTATTTCGAGCAGTTGTCGAAAGACGTTGTCGCGCCCTTGTTGTCCGCGATGCACGCGGGCGACACGGCGGAGGCGCAACCCGACGCAGGGATGCTTGCACATTACGAGATCATCGAGCGCGTGACAGACGGCGGGATGGGTGTCGTGTACAAAGCTCGCGACACCCGACTTCGACGGATGGTAGCGCTCAAATGCGTGCCTCGGCGTCAGACCTCCAATCCTGGCGCTCATGCGAGGCTGATGGCAGAAGCGCGCGCTGCATCAGCTCTGGATAATCCAAACATCGGGGTCGTGTATGAGATAGGTGAGGCACCCTCGGATGGCGCCTTTATCTCAATGGCGTGGTACGAGGGCGAGACTTTGAGGGCGAAGATCCAGCGCGGCCTCATGCCCATAGACGAGGTCATCTCGATTGCGAGTCAGCTTGGAGCCGCACTGGTCGCTGCACATACGGCGGGCATCATTCACCGCGATGTGAAGCCGGCAAACGCGATCGTGACACCGGCAGGAGTAGTGAAACTGCTCGATTTCGGAATCGCGCAGCTCATGAGCGCTGCTGCGGATGACAACTCGATTGCGGGAACAATCGCATACATGAGTCCCGAGCAGACTACGAAGGCGAAGCTCGACGCGAGAACGGACATTTGGAGTCTTGGCGTCGTCATGTACGAAATGCTGACGGGAAGACGGCCGTTCCGTGGACCGGACGAAGAGTCATTGATCGATGCAATCCGTAACGATGTCCCTGCGGCACTGGCGCTTCTGCGGCCCGATGTGCCGCCGATGCTTGCAACTATTGTCGAGACGTGCCTGAAAAAATCGGCTGCCGAGCGCTATCAGACCGCAGAGCAGTTGTGTGTCGCGCTCAAGGAGCACACCACTGACCGCGAGGCGTACGAGCTGTACTTGAAGGGACGTTACGCCTGGGGCCAGAGAAATCGCGCAGGTCTGCAGGATGCACTCGCATACTTCAGTGGTGCACTCGACAGGGACCCAACGTTTGCACGTGCGCACGCCGCAATGGCTGAGGCGTACGTGAACATGTCGAACTTCGGATATCTTCCCACATCTGAAGCGCTGGCGCGCGCAGAAGTCTCGGCCAACCGGGCGATCGCTCTCGACACCGCGTTAGCCGAAGCATATACGACGCGCGGATTCGTGAGAGCTTCACGAGCAGCCTATGCCGAAGCAGAAAAGGATTTTTTGAAGGCCAGGTCACTCAATCCCAGCTACGCGTGGAACTATCACTACTACGCGTTGCTTCTCACCATGCTTGGCCGCCTGGATGAAGCGAGTGACAGTCTGCGCGCATGCATCGAGCTGGATCCGCTGTCACTTCCCGCGAACACGACACTAGCCATAGTTGCAATGATGCAAGGCTGCAGTGCCGAGGCGCGGCGGCAGTTCGAGCACGCACTCACACTGTCGCGCGATTTTCCCCTGACACTCTATTATCTCGGCGCATTGTCGGCGAGCGAACAACGGATACCTGAAGCAATCTCGTTACTCGAGCAGGCGCTGCGATTGGCGCCCGGTTTCCCGGGCGTACGAGCAGCGCTCGCTTACACTTGCAGACTTGCAGAGCGGCCGGCCGATGCGCAAGCGATAACGCAGGCGATGGAACAATCTGCAAGCGACCCGACCTCTGTTACCACGCTCGCACTTGGCTACGCGGTTCTTGGAGAACATGACAAAGCGTTCGAAATGCTCGAGACCGTTCGCTGGTCGGTTCCAACTCTAATCCTGCTGCGAGCAGATCCGTTACTAGCGCGCTTTCGCGCTGATCCCCGATATCCGCAGCTGCTGGCACGTGATGGCCTCCGCTGACCTGCAAGCTCGGATCATCCGCAGCGGTTTGCACGGTAATCACGGGGCGAGCAGTCGAAGAACCGAGTTGCCCATAAACCGCGTTTGGCGCGGCGCGCTTCGCTTACTGCTGCGCGGATTCGCTCGACGTATTTCACGTTGGGTGGATACACGAGGGCTGTGACGTAGCCGGTGCGCGCCATTTCTTCGTTCGCCATGCGCCCATCTGGCAGATACACATATCCGAGGATGCGCTTGTAAGTGTCGCGTGGTCTGACGTCGGTCTGGACAGTGACTTCAGTGCCCACCGGGAGGATTTCCGCGAGCTTTTCCTTAGCCTCGTTGCCGTAGCGGCCCTGCGAGAGCTCCGGAGCGTCGATCATGAGCAGCCGGATACGGCCCGCCGCGCCACAGTGGACCGTGTCACCGTCTGAGATCCTGGTGATCCTGCAGGTGATTTTTTCGTTTATTCCCCTCTGTGACGCCTGCTGGACGGGAGGCCTATAATTTGAGGACGGAGGCGTGTCTGCCGGAGAGCAGGCCAGGGCAGCCAGGAACAGGGCTAAGCTTTTCACAGGCTATAGTTTAACAGGAACTGGCATCCTCTCTCTTTCCCGGTTAATTTGGAAAGCTGTCCCAACATTTTTTTGACCTTTGCCGGGCTGGATTCAAACCCTTTGCCCCGAGCTTCATATGCATCCATTTATCGAAACCCAGAAAGAGTGGCTCCGCGGCGACCTGCCGCCCTTCCGCGCCGGTGACACGGTTCGCGTCAACGTTCGTGTAAAGGAAGGTGACAAGGAGCGCCTCCAGGCGTTCGAGGGTGTTTGCATCGCCCGCCGTGGCTCCGGTGTCAGCGAGACGTTCACCGTCCGCAAGATCTCGAGCGGCATCGGCGTCGAGCGCATCTTCCCGGTGCACAGCCCGATGATCGCCGGCATCAACGTCGTCCGCCGCGGTCGCGTGCGCCGCGCCAAGCTCTACTACCTCCGCCACCTCACTGGAAAGGCAACCCGCATCAAGGAGCGCAAGACGCGCGTCCAGGTTCCGGGTGCCGAGTCAGGCGCCGAGGCGTAAGCAGCAGCTGGTAGCAAGGGCGTGGAGCAGCAAGGCTCGAAAGGGCCCGCAGCAAAAAGCCGCGCCCCGTATCGACTGAAACGCTGGACACACATCGAAAGGGACCTTCGCAAAGAGCGGGGGCCCCTTCTTGCTGGCGTCGATGAAGTAGGCCGCGGTCCAATCGCAGGTCCGGTTGTCGCCGCCGCGGTGATCATGCCCCCCGACATGCGCGCGATTCGCGGTGTCGATGATTCGAAAGCCCTCACAGCACAGGAACGGCAGAAGCTCGTCGGCCGCATTCAGGAGCGTGCTGTGGCGTGGTCGCTTGGTGCCGCATCCGTTCGAGAGATCGAGCGCCTCAACATCTATCAGGCAAGCGTGCTCGCCATGCGCCGCGCGCTCGAGCGTCTGCCCGTTCAGCCCAATCACGTAATCATCGACGGCAAAGCGATGCGGACGCTGCCGGTTCCGCACACTGCAATCGTGCATGGTGATGCGCGCTGCTTCTCGATTGCATGCGCATCGATCGTTGCAAAAGTCACCCGCGACAGGCTGATGGCGAGACTCGCGCGCAGATATCCCGCATATACGTGGGAAAGAAACGTTGGTTATACAACGCGCGCCCATATTCGCGGACTCGATTCGAATGGCATCACGCCGCATCATCGCAGAAGCTTTTTCCGCGTGAGCCAGCTCATGCTCGATCTCGATTCACATCCGGCTGAGGTAATTCTCGAGGAAATCGATGCTGTGATGCAGGAGGAGATAAGGGCGGAGATTCCACCGGCGTGAGCACGCCTCTCGTCGGAGTGATCATGGGATCGAAGTCCGACTGGGACACCATGCGGCATGCGGTCGAGACACTGGACGCGCTTGGTGTACCGAACGAGACGCGCGTGGTTTCCGCGCATCGCACACCCGATCTTTTATTCGAATACGCGAGCACTGCACAGTCGCGCGGACTTCGTGTGATCATCGCAGGCGCAGGCGGTGCTGCGCACCTGCCGGGAATGGTCTCCGCGAAAACGATTCTCCCCGTGCTCGGCGTTCCTGTCGAGTCGAAAGCGCTGCAGGGAATCGACTCGCTGCTCTCGATCGTTCAGATGCCTGCGGGCGTCCCCGTCGGAACGCTCGCAATTGGAAAATCGGGCGCGATCAACGCCGCGCTTCTTGCCACTGCGATTCTCGCGACAGACAACGACGAGCTGCGCGCCGCGCTCGAGACATTCCGCGAGACGCAGACTCAGGCAGTACTCGATCAGCCGAATCCCGCGCAATCGTGATCGTAGGAGTTCTTGGGGCCGGACAGCTGGGACAGATGCTTGGCCTTGCTGGAAGAAGGCTTGGGCTCCAGTTCCGCTTTCTTTCGCCTGACGCTGATGCACCTGCAGGGAAATTCGCGGAACTTGTAATTGCGGATTACGACAACGATGCTGCGCTTGCGCATTTTGTCGAAGGCATCGACGTCGCGACGTACGAGTTCGAAAGTATCCCTGCCCAGTCGGTGCGTTACGTAAGTGAGAAAGTGCCTACTTTCCCACCGCCACTGGCACTCGAGACTGCGCAGGACAGGGCGAGCGAAAAGGCATGCTTCGAGCGTTTGAAGATTCCGACCGCACCCTTTGCGGTAGTGGATAGCATGCGCGACGTTCGCGAAGCACTCGAGCGCGTTGGCGTTCCTGCCGTGCTCAAATCGCGCAGACTTGGATACGATGGAAAGGGCCAGGCCGTTCTGAAAACGCGCGAAGATATCGGAATGGCGTGGGTGAAGGTCGGCGGTGTTCCGTCGATTGTAGAATCGTTTGTGAAGTTCACGCGTGAGCTTTCGATCATCGCGGTCAGATCGCGCACCGGTGAAATGGCGTTTTACCCGCTCGTCGAGAATCATCACAGCGAAGGCATACTGCGATTCTCGCTCGCTCCTGCGCCGCACGTGTCGAGAGATCTGCAGGCTCTCGCCGAAGAGTATGCGACGCGGGTGATGAATGAGCTCGATTATATCGGAGTCCTCGCAATCGAATTCTTCGAGACCGCCGAAGGACTGGTTGCGAATGAGATGGCACCGCGCGTTCATAATACCGGTCACTGGACAATCGAAGGCGCGGATACGAGCCAGTTCGAGAATCATCTGCGCGCGATCGTTGGGCTTCCGCTGGGATCTACCGAAATGGGCGGCGCTGCGGGGATGGTGAATGTGATCGGAACGGAACCGGACATTGCGCGCTTGAGAGAGCTCAACGACGTTCACGTCCACATGTACGGCAAGGCGCCAAAGCCTCGGCGCAAGCTCGGCCACATTACAGTGACCGCTGACGACCTCGACGGTGTAAGAAGCAGTGTCGCACGATTGAGAGGTGCACTGGCTCGATAGGGAGGCTTCATGCCGAAGTTCGTTGTTGCTGCGCTGCTGCTGTTGACCTGCGCCTGCAGGACAATTCAAACGGAAGATGACGAGCGGCCCGTGCTCGATGTTCAGTCTGGTGGCGAGATTCAGCTCGCCGCCGGCGAGACTGCGCGAGTTACAGAAAGCTCCGTGCGCATCACTTTTACCGGAGTGCGCGAGGATTCGCGCTGTCCGGGTGATGTCACGTGTGTATGGGCTGGGAATGCTGCAGTCAGACTTTCGTTGCGTGATGCAAACTCAGCTGCGCTCGATACCGTAGTTAATACAGGTATCGAGCCTCGAGTTATCGGGTTCTTGGCGTACTCGATCGGTGTTGCCGGGCTCCTTCCGGTGCCAAAGTCGGGACAGCCGATAAAGTCTGAAAACTACAGAGTCACGCTGAAAGTCAACGCGCGTTAACTGGTCCATTACAGGATCCGTTCAAACCTTCTGAACCGCTCTGTTGTCGTATCCAACAACACAAAATCAACCAATTACTGCTATGCGAACTTCAACTTCCGTCATCAAGGCACTGGTCGTTATCGCAGCGCTCATTCCGCCGGGAAAAGCGATGGCACAGCGTAACGATGGAGACTGGCTCGAGGACTGCCGTCGCGATGGCGGCGATAGATACGGTCGCCGCGAAGTCTTCTGTGACATTCAGACTACCGGATCGCGATCACCTTCACGCGAGATCAGCATGGAAGGCCTCCGCAATGGTGCAATCGAAGTCACAGGCTGGGACCGCGACAGCATGGCGATTCGCGCCCGAATTCGGGTGACAGCACGGAGCCAGTCAGAAGCTCGATCCATCGCCAGTCAGGTGAAAGTCACGATCCGCGGCGGTGATGTCATCGTCGAGGGGCCACGCCAGTATGATGAGGCGCAATGGAATGCATCGCTCATTGCGATGGTCCCGAACCGCAGCAACCTGCGGGCGGAAACACGGAACGGACCAGTCACGCTGCGCGACCTGCGGGGTGATATCGATGCGATCACGTCGAATGGTCCGCTTACGCTGAGCGATCTTGGCGGAACGGTGCGTGCCCGCACAACGAACGGACCGCTGACCATCACGCTCACGGGCAGCAAGTGGGACGGCACCGGTCTGGAAGCTCGTACGACCAACGGGCCGCTGACCATCAGCGTTCCCGACGGATACAACGCACATCTCGAAGCGGGTACGACAAATGGCCCGATCAGTCTTGGATTCCCGATCACGGTCGTTGGGCGGATAACCCGCGATATCTCAACCGACCTGGGCTCCGGGGGCGCATCGATCCGGGCGACGACTACAAATGGCCCGCTGACCATTCGCAGACGCTGACGGGTTCAAACCTTAGAGCCTCCAGAGTTATCTGACTACAAGTACGGCGCGTGATACACGCAGGGGCGATGCGATGCTGACGAACGAGTCAGCGTTGCCGGGCGAGTCGGCCGATGTAATGCTGGCGGCAAAGGGTGACCGCAGGGCATTCGAGCGGTTGTATCGCGCTCACGTGAATCGTGTATTCACGCTCTGCACCAGGATGTGTGGAAGCAGGGTTAGAGGTGAAGAGCTTACGCAGGACGTTTTTGTGAGAGCATGGGAGAAACTTCCGCAGTTCAGGGGCGATGCCCAGTTCTCGACGTGGATTCATAGAGTTGCAGTGAACATCGTGCTGACGGACAGAAAGAACGAAGCAAGAAGCCGGAAGCGGATGGTGGAAGACGAACCCGAAAAGGAAAACACGCCGCTGCAGAAGGCGTCGGTGACCCCGGGGTACGGTGACAGGATGGACATCACGGCAGCGATGGAAACTCTGCCGGCAGGTGCGAAACAGATCTTCATTTTGCACGACATAGAGGGATACAAGCATGAGGAGATCGCGGAGATGTGCGGAATCACTGCGGGCGGCAGCAAAGCCCAGCTGCACAGAGCGCGGCTCCTTTTAAGAGAGGCACTGACAAGATGAGCGAAAAACTCCTTACTTGCGCGGAAATCGACGAGCTTCTTCCCGATTATTTAGAGGGAGAGCTGGCTGGTGCGCGCCTCGCGGAACTCGAGGCGCACGTCTCGACGTGTGCGCGATGCCAGGGGCTCATTCGCGATATCGACAGCATTCGCAGCGAAGCGGCAGCACTTCCTGATCTCGCTCCATCAAAGGACCTGTGGGCGGGAATCGAAGCGCGCATCGAGCCGCCCGTTGTCTCGATCACACAGCGTCGCCAGGGAATTCATCTCTCGCCGCGCATGATTGGTATTGCGGCAGCTGCGCTCATCGCAGTGTCGTCGAGCATTACATATCTCGCGACTCGTCAGCAGCCGGTTCGTGTTGCTGATGCTCCGCGCGATTTGCCCGTGATGGGCAACAGTGGTGAGACGGGACCCGCAGTTGTAACGGCCCCGATCGAGCCGCCTGTAAGCGAAGGCTCTGCTGTTTCGGAAGCATCATCTCCGGAAGGTGCCGCTCCCCGGACAGCACCGGCACCATCGAAAACCGGCAGAACACGTGAGCCAGGCACTGGCACGATCAGAAGCGGTGCAAGCTCCGGAATGCTGGCCACGAATGCAGCGCCGAAAATCGCTGCAGAAGCATCACTCGCCCCGGAAATCGAGCAGCTGCAGGCGGTCTTGAGGCAGCGGCGCGATAAGCTGGATCCTTCGACGGTGAAAGTCGTCGAGGATAACCTCGCCCTCATCGATGCAGCAGTGAAACAGGCTCGCGAAGCACTGGCGCGCGATCCTGCGAGCGGGTTCCTCACGGAACAGCTCGGCAACGCACTCCAGAAGAAAGTTGAACTCCTGAGAACGGTAGCCGGGCTGCCGTCGAGATCGTGAGGAAAGAGCAGGTGAGAAAGACACTAATCGCAATCGCAGCCATTCCCGCATTGCTTGCGGCGTCGGTGGTCAAGGCGAATGCACAGATATACAGCGCGGGTCAGCGCGTCGACACCACGATGACGCTCGATGACAACGGGACTCTGAGAGTCTCGGTCTATGCCGGGCGCGTGAACGTCACCGGCACGAGTGGCAATAAGGTTCACATCAAGGGAACGGTGAGCTCAGGCGAGATGGAGATCCGGTCCCGCTACAGCACGGTCACCGTGAACATGGATGAGAATCCATCGCGATCGCGAGCCGAGCTCGACATCAGTGTGCCGACAGGAACCAGCGTAATTGTCGAAGGATTCTCCGCAGCCTTCACGGTTCGGGGCGTGAAGGGTGACGCAAAGCTCGAAGCGTTGAGCGGCGACATCCAGGTGAGCGATGCAGTCGGCGATGTGTCGGTCGAGACGGTTTCAGGCGACATCAGCCTCTCGAACATAAAAGGAAACGCACGAGCTGAAGCCGTGAGTGGAATTGTCACCGTTGCCGGTATCGATGGGGATGTAGAAGCCGAATCCGTGAGCGGGCGCGTCTCGATTACGGAAGCGAAGTCGAAATCGGTGCGAGCAGAAACTGTCGGCGGGTCGATCACCTACGTCGGAACCATCGATCCAACGGGCAACTACGTTCTCAAGACTCACGCAGGCCGGCTCACGCTCGGCATTCCGACTAACGCGAGTGCCACCGTCAGCCTCGAGACGTTCAGCGGCACAGTGGACAGTGATTTTCCTGTGACTCTCACAGGGAAGACCATCCGGGCAAGTAACGAGAGCAAGTATGAATTCACCATCGGTGAAGGGCGCTCTCGCATAATGCTGGAAACGTTCAGTGGTGACATTCGCATTCAACGCGGTACAACCCGTACCAACCAGGAGTAACTACATGAGACGTGCTGCGATTCTGCTCGCATCGCTGGTTTTTACGGCGAGCGTTGCGCATGCGCAGGAAGTTGGTCGCAATTCCGAGACGTGGACGTGGGATGGCAGAGTCGAAAGCGGAAAATGGTTCCGGCTTTCATCGGTGAACGGGTCGGTGACAGTCGAGCCGAGCAGTGACAACATGGTTCATGTTCGCGCTGAGAAGGAGCTCGGGCGCCGCGGCAGCTACACCGACGTCGCATTCGAAGTCATTCAGAGTGGCGGCGATGTCAGGATCTGCGCGCTCTGGCGCAACGACGAGTGCGGCGAACGCGGCAACCGGCGCAACCGTGATTACGACGATGACGATGATCGCGAGCGCCGCGACGTAAAGGTCCGCTTCACAGTAAAAATTCCTGCAGGCGTGCGCCTTTCAGCGGGCACAGTCAACGGTGAAATGCGGGTCCGCGATCTGAGCTCCGATGTTCAGGCGTCGACAGTCAATGGCCGTGTCGAAGTTCGCAATGTCGGCGGGCAGGTTCGCGCCTCGACGGTGAACGGCGGTGTAGACGTTACGACGCGCAACGGTCCCGTTGAAGCGTCGACAGTGAACGGCAGTATCGATGTGCGCATGGACGCGCTGCGTGGCGACGGTGACATGAAGTTCAGCACAGTGAATGGCGACGTTACCGTGTCGACGCCTCAGACACTCGACGCGAGAGTGTCGATGGGAACGCTGCATGGCACAATCTCCAGCGATTATCCGGTGCAGCTCTCCGGTCGCTTTGGTCCACGCCGAGCTTCCGGCACGATTGGCCGCGGAGGACGGGAGATCGAGATGGAGACCGTCAACGGCAGCATCGAGCTAAGGCGCTCGCGCTAGCCGCCCTAATTTTCCGGAAACTTGATCGCCAGGCCTGGGTCATCCCGAGCCTGGCGATTTGCCGTTCGGTAGTGTTGGCACTTCAAACGGAGCGTAAAGAGAGGACGGACCTGATTGTGAGGTGCTCGCACGATGCGTGCGTTACTGCACAATTGCAGATACCATCCTTTTCTCTTCACAGATCATACAGCGTCATGGAATCAGTCAGAAATAACGAAGCAGCGAATCGATTCGAGCTCGATATCGACGGCGGCGAGCCTGCCGTCAGTCATTACGTTCGGCGCAACGGAACGATCGTGTTCACGCATACCGAAGTTCCGCCGGAGCATGAAGGGCAGGGAATCGGGAACACGATCGCGAAAGCCGCGCTCGATTATGCACGAAGCGAGGGACTTCGTGTTGTCCCTCGCTGTCAGTTCATTGCTGCTTTCATTCGGCGACACCCTGAGTATCAGGATCTTGTCGACGATTAAGGCTACTTGTGAGAGTTACGACCACCTTTTCGCATTGGCTCGTGATTCTCTGACTTGCCGTAGCCGCCTCCGCCCGGCTTCTCTCCGCCCCCATGGACTTTGTTGACGGTGGCCCATGCCCGGCGCTCTGCTTCGTCATGCGAGACTCCGTGCTTCTCGTAGCCTTCCTCAATGTGCTCTGCCTGACGTTTTTCCTTGTCAGTGTATTTCGATTTGTCTCCGCGCGGCATTTTTGCGCCTCCTATTCGAGTACTCAAGTATTCCGCATCGTCCATACCGTTTTTTGAACCAATAGCAGGTAGGCGATTGCCGGCAGCCGTCGCCAAAGACCGGACACAGGCGACCGGCCGCGTGCAGGTCCAATACGTCTTAGCTGAATGAATGGACCTGACGTTATTACTTCGGATCTGGCGGATTTAAGCGGATCTGGCGGATCGGTCCTCGATACTTGGCAGATGCTCTTGGTGGGAAGTGTTTTTTTGTAAAAACAAAAACCGAACTGCGGTAGAACAAAAAATCATTGTTCCCAGTTACGGCATCTGTCTATCTACGAAGATCTATCCGACGAATCCGCTTGATCCGCCCAATGTGACGTAAAAACGTCAGGTCCATTCATTGGGCTAAGATTTTCAGGAACGGCGGCTGCCAACGACTACCAATTGAATATGCATTTCAAGGATCACTTTTCCGCTCGAGCGCAGCTCTACTCTCAGTTCCGCCCACACTATCCCGATTCTCTATTCGGTTGGATAGCGTCGGTTGCCCACCGCCATGGGATTGTATGGGACTGCGCAACGGGAAGCGGGCAAGCTGCTGTTGGCCTTGTACGCCACTTCGATCGCGTCGTCGCAACTGATGCCAGCGAAAAGCAGATCGCGAACGCCGAGCCGGATGCTGCTATAGAGTACCGCGTGGCTACTGGGTACGAGAGTGGCCTAAGTGATGCCGCCGTCGATGCCGTCACTGTAGCCCAGGCAATTCACTGGCTCGATCACGAGCGATTCTATCGCGAAGCTGCTCGTGTAATGCGGCATGATGCTGTGATCGTGATCTGGTGTTACGGCGATCCGGTCATCGACGACCCCGAGCTGAATCGCATCGTTCACGAATACAATCGCGGGACTGTCGAGAAATACTGGAAGCCTGAGCGGAATGTCATACTCGAAGAGCTGAGGACTGTTCCGTTCCCATTTCGTGAAATCACTGCGCCATCGTTCACGCTCGAGCAGCAATGGACACTATCCGAGCTGACAGGATATCTCCGCACCTGGTCAGCGACTGCTGCGTATGCTGAAGCGCACGGAGGAATCGATCCTGTTGCGCCCGTCGAGGAAGAGTTAGGCCGTACGTGGAAGGATGAGCGCCACGTCGTGCGATGGCCGATTTACATCAGGGCGGGTTACAAAGACCAGGTCCAGCCATGGTGACGCTGTCGCGTTTTTGCGTCCGCTGTAATCCGTTTGCCGTTCGCCGTTTTACGGACTACGGCTCACGGACAACGGCCTGCGCCAAACGCGGCAGCGCCACCAAACTGCAAAGGAATTACTGCTTACCTTTAGGAGCAGTCTCCGGCAGCAGCACGAACCGCGCATAGTTCGACGTATTGAAATACTTCTTCGCAGCCGCCTGAATCATTGCCGGCGTCAGCCCGCGAACCATTTCATCGTACTGTGGTCCAAGTCCGGCGAGATCTTCACCTGCCTGATCACGCGCTCCAATATTCCCGAGCCAGTACGCGTTGGTTTTGACCTCGACCTCGCGTGAGCGGAGAATTTCCTCCTTCACCTTGTCGACATCAGCCTGTGGTACCGGCTGCGCCTTGAGACTGTCGATGAGCGAGAGCGTCGCCTTAGTCAGGACGTCAGCATTCTCAGGCGATGATCCGAATCCCACCTGAATCGCATACTGCTGACGCGGTTCGCGCTGGCATGAGCCGCCCACGCTTGGGCTGTACGTTCCGCCGAGCCGCTCACGCAGTGATTCGTTCAATCGTGTCTGCATCAGAGTCGTGAGCGCACGAAGTATGAAACGATCCTGCGGAGTGTATGTGCACGCCCCCGTGAAAACGAGCCGCGTATTGGCCTTGGGCTCCGTGCCGCGATGCAGGATCTTCTCGACGACTCCCATTGGTGTCTTGATTCCTACATCACGTGCCTTCTCGACGCGGCCGGTGTTCGGCAGCGACGCGAGATAAGTCTCTACCAATGGCTTGATGGCGACTGTGTCGACATTACCGACGAGCACGAACGTGAAATCACCAGCGTTTGCAAAGCGATCCTTGTAGATGGCGAGTGCTTTCTGCGCGCTCACTTCCTTGTCGAACAGCTCCGGAGTGAGTGGACGAGCGCGCACATGATGGCTGCTCAACGTCACCTGAATCGTGTCGGAGAAGGCCTGATCAGGTGAGAGCTGCCTGTTGGCGAGCGCAGTTGCCGCCTGCTGGCGCAAGGCCTGGAACACAACCGTGTCGAGGCGAGGCGCTGTGAACTCGAGATACGCGAGCTGGAACATCGTCTCGATATCCTTCGGTGAGCTCCGCCCATTCAGGCCTTCAATTGTCTCGTCAATTCTCGGGGAAACCAACACAGCCTTGCCAGCGAGCTTCTTCCCGAGGTCGATTTGACTGAACGATCCGAGTCCGCCGAGCTGCATGATCTGCGATGCAAAGGCAGCCGA
>DASUXX010000438.1:0-5304 GCA_036377755.1 Gemmatimonadaceae bacterium | reverse complement strand
ACTATCGAGGACTATCGAGGACTATCGAGGACTATCGAGGACTATCGAGGACTATCGAGGACTATCGAGGACTATCGAGGACTATCGAGGACTATCGAGGACTATCGAGGACTATCGAGGACTATCGAGGACCTGCCGTTGAATTGCGCGTTTAAGTGGTTTACAATTAAGCAGTTACAATTCGAGAAGCGGGTGGCCCGGGCGGGTCGCTCCACCCTCTGGCCCTCAGATAATCGCTGAGGCGTGCTGCAGGAGTTCAAAGCCAGCGATGCCGAAGGTGTATCCTTTGGCATCAGTGTGCGCGGACTTCTGATCAAGGGTCCGCGCTTTTCGTTTTATATCGTCTCCATCACCAGAGGTAGAAGAGTATTCAGGACACAACAAAACGTGTGCGCGTGAACAGGCAGATCAGGATCAGCCCGCTCCGCGTAATCGCTGCCGACGGCGCGCAGCTCGGTATCATGGATGTCGAAACTGCTCTCGCCGCCGCTGCAGACCAAGGGTTGGATCTCGTCGAAGTCGCTCCACTCGCTCGCCCGCCGGTTGTCCGCATCATGGATTACGGCAAGTTCAAGTTCGAACAGGCGAAGATGGCGCGGCAGGCCAAGAAAAAGCAGCACGTGATCCATCTCAAGGAAGTGAAGTTCCGCCCTGGTATCGAGGAGCACGACTTCGCCACGAAAGTGCGTCACGCACGCGAGTTTCTTGGCGATGGCAACAAGGTGAAGGTGACGCTGATGTTCAGAGGGCGTCAGATCGCGCATCCGGAACTGGGACGCGTGGTCGTTCAAAGAGTCGCTCAGGAGCTTGCCGATGTGGCAAAGATCGAGAGCGACGCGAAGTTCGAAGGAAAGTTCATGACGATGATTCTCGCTCCGAAGTAATCGAGAGTCACCGCCACAACATTAATAGAGACACACAATGCCGAAGATGAAAAGTCACCGCGGAGCGCGTAAGCGTTTCTCGGTCACCGGATCAGGAAAGGTCAAGCGCCACAAGGCGTTCAAGAGCCACATCCTGACCAAGAAGACGTCCAAGCGTAAGCGCCGCCTCCGACAGGAGGGCGTGATCGCAACGCGCGGCGAAGAGAAGAACATCAAGCGCCTCTTGCAGGCATAAGGAGAATACACAATGCCTCGCGTCAGATCGAACGTCGTGCGCCTCAAGCGCAAGAAGCAGGTAATGAAAGCTGCCCGTGGCGCATTCGGCGCACGGAGCAAGCTTTGGAAGGCAGCCAAGGAAAACGTCGAGCGCGGATGGAAGTATGCGTACCGCGATCGCAAGAACAAGAAGCGCGATTTCCGCAAGCTGTGGATCGTCCGCATCAACGCGGGCGCCCGCCAGCAGGGAATGAGCTACAGCGTCTTTATGAACGGCCTCAAGCAGGCCGGCATCGAGATCGATCGCAAGGTTCTGTCTGACCTCGCCATCAACGATGCTGCAGCTTTTGGGGCCCTCGCCGAAAAAGCCCGCGCCGCGCTCAACGCTGCATAAAAACAGGTAGCCAGTAACGAACTGCAACCGAACTCGGCCTCCTGCTTCCAGCCATGAGCTGCCGGCTTCCCGCTAAAGCGGGTCGCAGGACGCTCCCGGCAGGAGGCGGGAGGCCGAGTTCTTTTGCAGCTCTGTATTTTCTTCTCACATGACGCTTCAAGAAATACTTTCCGAAATAACCGCAATCGAGAGAGAAGCCGAGAAGGTCGATACTGCATCGGCAGCCGATCTCGATCAGCTCCGCACTCAGCTGCTCGGCAGAAAAAGCGGACGGCTGACTCACCTGATGAAAGAGCTGCCGTCTCTTGCACCGGACGAGAAGCGGGAAGCAGGAGCTGCTCTCAACAAGGCGCGCACTGCAATCGAAGCGCGGTTCGAGAGCGCATCTGTAAAAAGCACCGGGTCTGTCACGTCCACGCTCGATCTCACGATGCCCGCACGCAGGCAGTGGCAAGGTGGACGACATCCAGTCACGATCGTCAACGAAGAGATCGAAGACATTTTCCGTGAGCTTGGATTTACCGTCGCACTCGGCCCCGAGGCAGAGACGGACTGGTACAACTTCGGCGCGCTGAATTTTCCAAGTGATCATCCGGCGATGGACATGCACGACACGCTCTATCTGAGCGATGGCGTTCTCCTTCGCACGCATACGTCGCCGGTGCAGATCAGGACATTGCAGAGCTATACGCCGCCCATTCGCATTCTTGCGCCCGGGAACGTGTATCGCCGCGACTTCTTCGATGCATCGCACGCGCCGATGTTCCCGCAGATCGAAGGTCTGTCAGTCGATGAGGGCATCAGCTTCGTCGACCTCAAGGCGACACTGAATCAGTTCGCGAATCGCTTCTTCGGAAAAACAAAAACGAGATTCCGTCCGAGCTTCTTTCCATTCACTGAGCCGTCGGCAGAAATGGACGTTGAATGTCAGACATGTCACGGCTCGGGCTGCGGCGTCTGCAAGAACAGCGGATGGATGGAGATACTGGGCTCAGGCATGGTCCATCCGAACGTGCTCGAAGCGGCGGGCGTTGATTCGGAGAAATACACGGGCTGGGCTTTTGGAATGGGACCGGCACGCATTGCAATGCTGAGGTACGCACTGCCTGACATCAGGCTTCTTTACGATTCGGACATGAGATTTCTGGAGCAGCTCGCAGAATGAATGCTTCATACCAATGGCTCAAGGATTTCGTCGACATCGACATGCCGCCGAAGCAGCTGGGCGATCTGCTCACCATGCGATGCGCAACAGTCGACGGAGTCGTGCAGCTCAGGGAAGACCTCAGCGACATCGTAATTGGCCGTGTTGTCGAAGCAGGACATCATCCGAATTCCGATCATCTCTGGGTCACGAAGGTCGACGCAGGAAAGGGCGTGCTGCACGACGTCGTGTGTGGTGCGCCGAATGTCACAGTCGGCACGCTGTATCCCTTCGCTCCCGTTGGATCGACTTTGCCGGGCGGTCTCAGGATCGAAAAGAGAAAGATTCGCGGGGAAGTCTCCGAAGGCATGCTGTGTTCCGCGCGCGAGCTTGGACTCGGGACTGATCATCAGGGAATTCTCGCGCTCGACGTCAGCGCATCGCCAGGTGATCGCTTTCTCGATGTAATGCCTGTCGGCGACAGCCGCATCATTGTCGATGTTCTGCCTAATCGCCCAGATTTGCTCTCGCACGTTGGACTCGCGCGGGAGATTGCAGCGGCGACTGGAAAGCAGCTGCATCGTCCGCACCATCCGCCATCGTCTTTACACCGCGCAGTCGACAGCGGCGACGTGCCGAACATCGAAGTATCGGTGGAAGACATCGAGGGATGCCCGCGCTACATGACTGCAATCGTGCGCGGAGTAACAGTTGGCCCGAGTCCCGAGTGGCTTGCATCGCGCGTCGAAGCTGCAGGTGCGCGATCGATCAGCAACGTCGTCGACGTGACGAATTACATGCTGCACGGGTTCGGTCAGCCGATGCACGCGTTCGACCTGCGAAAGATCGACGGTAACAAGATCGTCGTGCGTCGGGCGCGCGCAGGTGAAAAGCTGACGACACTCGATGGTGTCAACCGTGTTCTAGATAACTCGATGACGGTTATCGCAGATGCAAATCATGCTACTGCGATTGCGGGTGTAATCGGCGGAAAAGGAAGTGAAGTCAGCGACAAGACTACCGACATTCTCCTCGAAGTTGCCGCATTCGATCCGCAGCGCGTTCGCGCTGCGCGTCGCAAGCTTGGCATTTCGACGGATGCGAGCTACCGCTTCGAGCGCGGTGTAGATGAAGCTGCAATCCCGGACCTGCTTCAATATGCTGTGGAGTTGATCACTCGCGTTGCAGGCGGGGTCATTCACGGCGACCCGACCGACACGCATCAGCCTTACACGCCGCCTGGCGCAATCCGTCTTCGCATTTCGCGCGTAGAAAAAGTTCTCGGTGATCCAATCAGCGCGGAGAATATCGAGCAGTATCTCCGCAGTATCGAATTCGTCGTAAATCGCGATGCAGATGCAGATGTTCTTCTCGTCACGCCTCCGTCATTCCGCGCGGATGTGGTTGCTGAAGCAGAAGTGATCGAGGAGATCGCGCGGCTTCACGGTTACGAAAACTTCTCCTCAGATCTTCGCGCGTTCCGTCCGGGCACCGTGCCCGATGCGCCGATGTACGTGCTCTCGAAGCGCGTTCGGGACAGAATGATCGCGCAGGGATTGCTCGAGACGCGTCCCATGCCCTTTGTGCGCACTGGTGAAGAGAATCATCGCGTACGCAATCCGCTCGCGGAGGACGAAGCGTATCTGCGCACGAACATCATCGAGACGCTCGCGCGCCGCGCGGAGTACAACTTCTCGCACATGCAGAGAAATGTTCGGCTGTTCGAGATTGGAACCGTGTTCACGAGTGAGAAGGATCCAGCCACCGGCGCGCCCGGTGAGCGCATTCACGCTGCGCTGGCTGTCTCAGGTGACCGCCGGCCACGGCATTTCACCGAGCCACACCCGCCGCACTACGACGAGTGGGATGCAAAGGAGCTCGCACTCGTGCTTGCTGATGCGGCGTGGCCCGGATCAGCCGTGTCGCTCGCTGAATCTGTCGGCGACGTCCTGTGGAATATTTCGGTTAACGGAAACGCAGTCGGGACAGTCACCCGGGTGAATCTCGACGCGCCCGTCTGGGCTGCGCCGGTGTTCGGCGTCGAGATCGACCTCGATGCGCTTCCAGTCGGAACCCATGCAACGCGTTCGTACAGGCCGATTCCCGTAATGCCCGCGATGGAAGTAGATCTCGCTCTCATCGTTCCGAATGGCGTGTCATCGGATCAGGTGGCCGACAACATTCGCGGAACCGCCGGGGAGCTTCTGGAAAACCTGGAGGTCTTCGACGAATTCCGCGGGCGGGGCATTCCAGAGGATGCGCGCAGCCTCGCCTGGAGATTGACCTTCAGGCATCCTGAGCGCACACTACGCGACCGGGAAATTCAGGGCCGGACAGCAAAAATTCTCAGCACCCTCGAGGCAGCACTTGGCGTTAGACAGCGATCGTCCTGATCTGGAAGCATTTGGAGAGCTCCAGCAGCTTGTACGTCACCTTGGCGACGAGCTCGCGGCATTCCGCCGTCGCGCTCTTCAGGCTGAGGCGCGCGTGAAAGCGCTCGAGGGGTCGCCGGGAGCGTCGCGGGTTACACCGGAACGGATTGAAAGGCTCGAAACTGAAAATGCGGATCTGAAACGCCGGCTCGAAGCCGCTCGCGAGCGTACGCGGCAGGTACTCGATCGGGTGCGCTTCCTTCGCCAGCAGCATGAAGGAGCAACTCGATGACC